>JBFXEP010000297.1:0-4670 GCA_050179995.1 Hyphomicrobium sp. | reverse complement strand
TCAAGCCGGGCTTCTCGCCGATCGAGCAGTACGACCGCGAGACGCGCCAGCAGGGGGCGTGGTCGGACATCTACTCGCTCGGGGCGACGCTCTACAGCGTCATCGCGGGCGGCGCGCCGCCGGACGCGCTGTCGCGCGTGCGCAACGACAGCTACGTCTCGGCGCGCGAGTCGGCACGGGGAGCCTACCGCGCGGATTTCCTGGCTGCCATCGACTGGGCGCTCGAGCCTGATCCCGATAATCGGCCGGTCACGATCCGCGAATGGCGGCGCAAGCTGTTGCCGAGCGCGAGCGGCGCGCGCGGCGCCACGGCCGTGACCAAGCTCGCGCCGCCGGCGGCGTCGGTGGGCGGCATCAAGACGCTTGCGACGCGCTTCTTCGGGAAGGGCGACGGGGCTGATGCCGGCAGCGCGGGCTCCGCCACGCCGGCCTCGGGCAAAGCCGCACCGGCGGGGCTCAAGTGGCCCGACTATGTGCTGCGCGGGGCGGCGCTCGTCATGGTGGCGGTGTTCCTCATCCGTACGTTCAGCGGCGGCGACGAGCAAAAGGTCCCGGATCCGCAGGCGGCGACGGCGCCGATCACCTACAACGACGCGGAGGAGGCCAATCTCCCCGTTCTCAAGGCCAATCCAGACGCCGTCTGGGCCAAGGTCGAGCTCGTGATGCGCCGGCTCGGCCATTTGCGGGGCGACGGCACGGCGACGGTCTCCGACATCCGTGCCGCGCTCAAGAGCTATCAGCACGCGACCGGCATGCGCGAGACGGGCGGCCTCGATCAGGCCGTGCTCAACCGCGTGCTCGACGAGAACATCGAGCTCGATCCCTACTCGGTGCCGGGCGCCGGTGTCGACGGGCGCTGGTATTTCGTGCACGATCAGGAGCGCTGCACCATTTCGACCGGGGCGACCCGCGTCGAGGGGCGCACCATTGCGACGCAGCGCCCGACGCTGATGTTCACGCGCGACCGCAAAACCGACAGCTCCGACACGCTCGGCGTCTATCTCGCGAAGTCGGATCTCTTCGATACGTCGGCGCCGATCAATATGTCGGCAGGCGGCCAGCACCAGATCCTGCACGTGGACGGGGCGGATATCAGCATGGGCAAGGAGCCCGACGGGAAGTGGTCGCGTCAGGTCACGCGCACGCTGCGCTTCCACCAGGGCGAGGTGCAGATGATCGGCGCATCGGCGTACGGGGGCACGCTCAAGCTCTCGTTTCCGACGAACGGGTTCGAGGTCGCCTACCGGGCCATGGCTGCCGAGTGCGGTGAGGGCGTGCTCTACTGGATCGACGACTGGGGTGCGGTGTCGAAGGATTCCGGCGCCGTGGTGTGGACGGCAATCGGCAAGGGCACCGAGGACGAGGCCAAGGAAACGGCGCAGGCCTACTGCGCGTCGAAATCGCAGCATGGCGGCTGCGAGTTCTACGCGAGCTTCAAGGAGCAGTGCTGGGTGCTCTCGGCGGGCGAGCGGAAGAAGGACGACTGGGCGTCGGGCTGGGGCGCGGACTATCCGCTGGACGCTGCAAAGACGCTCTCGCTCAAAGCCTGCGCCGAGGACGGCGGCAACAACTGCGAGCTCATTACGCACATCTGCTCGGACGGCTCGAATGAGTGGAGTGCGCCGAACTAGGCGGCTTTATTCTTCGAGAACACTTTCCACGAAGCTCTGCGGGTCGATGCAGAACTCGCGCATGAGACGGAAGTGATCCGTGTCGTCCAGGCGTATCTGGGACAGTCCATACTTGGTGATTTGGATCAGGTCGGCGCCCGGGTATGCCATCAGCAGGGGTGAATGCGTCGCCATCACGACCTGACAGATCGAAGAGTCTTCCATGCGTCGCAGGAGTTTCAGAAACTCTAGCTGACGCGATGGTGAGAGAGCCGATTCCGGCTCGTCGAAGAAATAGATTCCCTGACGACGGCAGCGCTCCTCGAAGAAGCGAAGGAAGCCCTCGCCGTGGGAATGAGATAGGAAATCGGGAGGGGCCGCTCCTGATGTCATCGCGGCATCGTCCAGATAGCGCGCGACCGAGAAGAAGCTCTCGGCTTTGAAGAACCATCCTTCCGAGATCTTTGGGCGCCATGCCGCACGGAGGGCGCGCGAAAGCTCGCCTCCGCTGACCTCCAGAGCAGAGCTGTGATCTACCGGGCGATAGCCCTTGCCCCCTCCAGCGTCGTCATAGCCCGCGAGAGCGGCGATGCCTTCAATGATTGTCGATTTGCCGACGCCGTTCTCTCCGACAAAGATAGTGATCGGCGCCGCAAACTGAATTTCGAACGCGTCCTTGAACAGGGGCAGGCAGAATGGATAGCGCGCCTTGTCGTGCACGAGCTCCGGAACGAGCCACACACGACGGAGGTAAGGGGCTGGCAAATTGATCTGCCGTGATCTGCTCTTGCCCATCGGCGTTCGTCGCTACTCCTTTGCGTTCCGCCGGGCACGATGGATGATCGTGTTTTCCGCTTCAAGCACTGGGGATTTTGGAGAGTTAACGAACGATCAGACGGCCTCGCGCTTCCGGCCGACGCCGAAGCGGCGCTCGATGTAGTCCTCGACGATGGTTTTGAAATCGGCGGCGATGTCGGGGCCGCGCAAGGTCATGGCCTTCTTGCCGTCGATGAAGACGGGTGCGGCCGGGCTCTCGCCGGTGCCGGGAAGCGAGATGCCGATGTCGGCGTGCTTGCTCTCGCCCGGCCCGTTGACGATGCATCCCATGACGGCGAAGCTCAGCGTCTCGACGCCGGGATAGCGTGTCTTCCATTCGGGCATGCGCTCGCGGATCATGGTCTCCACATCGCGCGCAAGCTCCTGGAACACGGTCGATGTGGTGCGGCCGCAGCCGGGGCAGGCGGCGACGACGGGCACGAAGGCTCGCAGCCCCATGGTCTGCAGGATCTCCTGGCCGACCTTGACCTCGAGCGTGCGGTCGCCGCCGGGTTCGGGCGTCAGCGAGATGCGGATGGTGTCGCCGATGCCTTCCTGCAGCAGGATGCCGAGCGCGGCCGTCGAGGCGACGATGCCCTTCGAGCCCATGCCGGCTTCGGTGAGCCCCAGGTGGAGCGCGTAGCGGCAGCGGCCGGAGAGCATGCGATAGACCGCAACGAGGTCCTGCACGGACGACACCTTGGCGGAGAGGATGATCCTGTCGGCACCTAAGCCATGCTTCTCCGCAAGCTCCGCCGAGAGGAGCGCGGACTGCACGATGGCCTCGTGCATGACGAGGCGGGCGTCCTTGGGCTGGGCCAGAGCCGCGTTCTCGTCCATGAGGCGGGTCAGGAGGTCCTGGTCGAGCGAGCCCCAGTTGACGCCGATGCGCACGGGCTTGGCGTGGCGCAGCGCCATCTCGATGATGTCGGCGAACTGGCGGTCCTTCTTGTCCTTGAAGCCGACGTTGCCGGGATTGATGCGGTACTTGTCGAGAGCCTCGGCGCAGGCCGGATTGTCGGCGAGGAGCTTGTGGCCGATGTAGTGGAAGTCGCCGACGAGGGGCACGCGCACGCCGCGCTTCAGGAGCCCGTCGCGGATATGGGGCACGGCCTTGGCCGCCTCGTCGCGGTCGACAGTGATGCGGACCAGCTCGCTGCCGGCGCGGACGAGGGCCGCCACCTGGGTGATGGTCGCGGCGATGTCGGCGGTGTCGGTGTTGGTCATCGACTGGACGACGACGGGGGCGCAACCGCCGACGGTCACGCCGCCGACGTCGACCGGAAAGGTCGCGTGGCGCGGGGAGGCTGTCGTGTCGGGCGTCGTGTCCATAGGTCCGCGTTTCCGGGGCACATAGTGAGCGATGATTCACGCTTCGGACCGATAGGGTCCGAAGCGATCATGGTCTTGGTGCCCCATCATGTAGACGACCTTTGCCTCCTGTGCCAGCAGCCCTCGGCTTGGCGGAGGCCTTCATGATAAAGGGAAGGCTCTTCTCGCGCTTCTGCAGAGACTGCCGCGCATGGGTGACTCCCGCTTCCGCATCGCGCCTGCCCGGTCGGCCGCCGACATCGCGGCGGTGCGCGCGCTGTTTAAGGCCTATGCCGCGTGGCTCGGGCTCGACCTCGTCTACCAGGGCTTTGCGGCGGAGCTTCAGGGGCTGCCCGACAAATATGCGCCGCCCAGGGGCGAGCTTCTCATCGCGCGCGACGGCGACGGGACGGCGGCCGGCTGCGTGGGCCTGAGGCCGCTCGAAGCGGACGGATGCTGCGAGATGAAACGACTCTATGTCGCACCGGAGGCGCGCGGGGCTGGCCTCGGCAGGGCGCTCGCCACGCGGATCATCGGCGAGGCGGCGCGCATCGGATACCGCGAGATGCGACTCGACAGCCTGCCGGTGCTGAAGGAGGCCACGGCGCTCTACGAGCGCATGGGGTTCCGTCCGATCCCGCCCTATTACGACACGCCGGTGATCGCGACCTTGTTCTTCGCGCGGCCGATCGGGCCGGCTGATCTATAGTGTGTCAGGCGCGGCGCATGATGGCGGCGGAGGCGACGGAGAGGCCGGCGATCACAGCCATGAACAGCACGATGGCCGGGCCGCCGGGGACGTCGAAGTTGACCGAGAGCATGATGCCGAGCACGACGCTCGCCGCGGCAATGACGGCGGCGAGGGCGGCCATGCGCTCTGGCGTTGCCGAAAAGGGGCGGGCGGCCACGGCCGGCACGATCAGGAAGGCGATG
>JBFXEP010000296.1:0-4688 GCA_050179995.1 Hyphomicrobium sp. | reverse complement strand
GCGGAGCGCCAGCGCAGGGACTGATCGAGTTCCTTTGGGGCGGCGCGCCCGAGTCCGGCGGCGGCAAGCGCCAGGTCGTGAGCTTCGACGCAAAGTACAGCGCCGGCCTGATCATCGTCAGCTTCGGCGACCGTCGCCTCTATCACATCACCAAGGCTGGGCAGGCGATGAGCTATCCGATCGCGATCCCGCGCGAGCAGAGCCGCTGGCAGGGCACGACCACGGTCTCGCAGAAGCGCGAGAACCCCGACTGGCGCCCGACGCCCGATATGCTGAAAGAGAATCCCAAGCTGCCGAGCTGGGTGCCCGGCGGGCATCCGATGAATCCGCTCGGCGTGCGCGCGCTCTATCTCGGCTCGAGCACCTACCGCATCCACGGCACGGACGCGCCGTGGACCATCGGCCAGAACGTGTCCAAGGGCTGCATCCGCATGTTCAACGAGGATGTGCTCGACCTCTATCCGCGCGTCCCCGTCGGCACCAAGGTCGTGGTGACGTGGGAGCGCTTCAAGACGAACGGTATCGAGACGGCCGAGGTGGCGGGCTCCGCCGCGTCTGCCCCTGCTTCGTCCGATCCGATTGCCGGATCGTCCGCGAAGGGCAAGACGCGCTCCGCCAACGCCTCGCACAAGGCCGGCTTCTTCATCTATTCCGAAGAGGAGGCGCAGGAGGCGTCCGCGCCGCGTCCGACCGAGGGCATGACCTCGTCGTCAGAACGCACGGCTCCGGAGAGCGAGGGTGACGACGAGGTCACGACCTACAGCCTGCAGTCCGATGGGACCTACGCGGTCGAGGGTGTATCGAGCGCGCCGCGTCCGCAGGAGGGCATGGTGCAGCGCTACAACCGCAAGGTCGGCGGCGCGGTGTCGCGTGCGGCGCAGACCAAGGTCGAGTAGGCCGCAAAGCTTCGACAGATTTCCGGCGGGCGGCCTGACAGCAGGCCGCCCGCTTTGCGTTCGAGGGGGCTGTTCCCTTCAATGAACGGGTTCGAGGGTGCCCGATCAGCCGGGCGCCAGGAGGCAGGACTTGAGGCCGGACGCGAGATTGCGCAGCAGCGTGGCGTAGGCGGCGGGGCCGGGCTCGACGAGCGCGCCTTCCGGGTCGAGCGTGCCGGCGCGGGCGGTGGTGCCCTCGGTCACGGCGGCCACCAGCTTGGCCTGGAACTGCGGCTCGCTGAACACGCAGGCGGCCTTGAGGCTCGCGAGCTTCCGGCGGATCTCGGTCAGGCGCTTGGCGGAGGGCTTGTGCTCGGGGCTTACCGTGATGGAGCCCACGGCGGCGAGGCCGAAGCGCTGCTCGAAGTATTGGAACGCGTCGTGGAAGACGACGAACGGCATGCCTTTGAGCGGCGCGAGGTCGCCCGTGATCTCTGTCTCGAGGGCGGCGAGGGCGACATCGGTGCGGGCGGCGTTGGCCTTGAAGGTCTCGGCGTCGGCGGGCGAGGCCTCGGCCAGGACGCGGGCGATCTCGGCCACCATCTTGCGCGCGTTCTCGGGGTCGAGCCAGACGTGGCCATCGGTGGTGCCGGGTGCGTGGTCGTCGTAATCGTGGTCGTCATGGTCGTGAGCGTGGTCGCCGTCGTCGGTGCCGCCCTCGTGAGCATGGTCGTGCAGCTCGAAGGTCTCGCCGGTGCGTATGGGAAGATGCGTGACGCCGGGCGCGTCGGCGAGCGTCACCGTGCGCACGGAGCTCGGCAGGGCCTCGACGATCTTGCGCGTGAAGGGCTCGACGTTCTCGGAGACGCGGAAGAAGACATCGGCATGGTGCAGCGCCGCGGCGTCCGACGGCTTCAAGGCGTAGGTGTGCGGCGAGGCAGCGCCCTGGACGAGGAGCGTGGGGGTGGCGACGCCCTCCATCACCTGGGAGACCAGCGCATGGATGGGCTTGATGGTGACCGCCACCTTGACCTCGGCCTGGGCGGGTGCGGCGGCGAGGGCGACGGCGAGCCCGGCGGCCAGAATCGGCCCCATCAGCGCCGGGCGAGAAGCATCTCTGCGGATCGGGCTCGCTCTTCTCACGTTTTGCCTCCAGGTTGACCAAATCGTGGATACTATAACATCCAAAGTGGTGCAACAACGGCGATGGCGCCTTGGTTCCGCTCCATTTTCTCTGTGGTCTGGGCCGCTGCTCGCGATCCGAGGGTGCCAGGTGCGTGGCACGGGCGGGCGAGGCCGTGCTAGGTCAACGCTGGGCTTTACGTGGGGCCGTCGAGCTTATTCACGCTTCAGACTGATAGGGTCCGAAGCGATCATGGTCTAGGAGGGGTTATCTTGGACGCGATGTGGCGCGCTCTCTCGTGCCGGCTGGCCGCGCTCGGCGCGGCGATGCTCTGGTTGATGGCGCCGGCTTCAGCCCATCCCCACGTCTGGGTCACCGTCGAGACGACCGTTCTCTATGAGCACGGCAGCGTCACGGGGCTGCGCCACAAGTGGACCTTCGACGACATGTACACGGCCATGGCGATCCAGGGCCTCGATGCGGACGGCGACGGGCAGTACTCGCGCGAGGAGCTGCGCGAGCTGGCGCAGGTCAACATCGATGGGCTCAAGGAGTTCGGCTATTTCACTATCGCCAAGCTCGGCAAGACGGACGTCAAGGCCAAGCCGCCGGTCGACTACTATCTCGAGCACAAGGACAGCCTGCTCTCGCTCTATTTCACGCTGCCATTCGAGCAGCCGGTGCTGGCGGATGCGCCCGACTTCAATTTCGCGGTCTTCGACGAATCCTTCTTCATCGCCTTCGACTTCGAGAAGACGGATCCGGTAAAGCTCAGCGCCGGGGCGCCGCAGGGATGCCATGCCAGCGTCGGCATCCCCGCCAACGAGCTTGCCGAGCTGCAGCGGCTCAACGAGTCCTTCGGCGGGCAGCTCACCACCGGCGATCAGAATGCCGGCATGGGGCTCGGCTACGCCAAAACCGTGACGCTCGGCTGCAAGAAATCATGACGCGAACCCTCGCCGCGTTCGGCGCGCTCCTCCTCATGCTTGCAGTGTCCTGCGGTGCGCTCGCGCAAGGCGAGGCGCCGAAGTCGCCGTTCGGGGTGCCGCTGGCGCCGGGACAGTCGACGGCGGCTGGTCCTCAGATGCGCGAGCGTAGCTTTTTCGGCGACATATGGAGCTACGTGCTGATGCAGCAGCAGCGCATCAACCGCGAGCTCGCCGGCGCGGTACGCCAGATGAAGACGGGCAGCGTGCTCGATGCGACGCTGCTGCTGGCGTTCCTGAGCTTCATGTACGGTGTGCTGCACGCGGCCGGGCCCGGGCACGGCAAAGCGGTCATCTCGTCCTACGTGCTCGCCAACGAGAAAACGGTGCGGCGCGGCATCATGCTCTCCTTCCTGGCGGCGTTCTTCCAGGCGCTGTCGGCGATCGCCATCGTCGGCGTGCTCGCCATCCTGCTCAGGGCGACGAGCCTGCAGATCACCACGGCCGAGAAGTGGATCGAGACCGCGAGCTGGGGGTTCGTGGCGCTGGTCGGCATCTGGCTTCTTTATAGTCAGATCGCAGCAATCCTCCGGCGGCGGCGCGAGGCTGCTGCTGTGGCGCATGACCATCATGCTCACGCCCATACACATGATCACGGTCATGGATGCGGATGCGGGCATGACCATGGGCACGATCACAGCCATGCGCATGCTGATGCCGACGGCGCCTGCTGTGGTCACGCGCATATGCCCGACCCGAAGCAGCTCGAGGGGCCGCTCTCGTGGAGCAAGGCGATCGCGATTGCGCTCTCGGTCGGCATCCGGCCGTGCACCGGCGCCATCCTGGTCCTGATCTTCGCGCTGAGCCAAGGCATCCTGATCGCGGGCATCTTCGCGACCTTCGCCATGGCGCTCGGCACGGCCATCACGGTGTCGGCGCTCGCCTCGCTCGCGGTCGGCTCGCGCGAGCTTGCGACGCGCATGGCGGGCGGCGAGGGCCGCCTCGCCGGGGCCGTGGCGACGGGGGCGGGACTGCTCGGCTCGATGCTCGTGTTCCTCATGGGCGCCGCCTTCTTCGTCGCTTCGCTCGGCGGCGGCATGGCTCCGCTTTAGGCTTCTCGGCGAGCGAGAAGCGCATTAAGGGTTGGCGCCTGTTTCGCTCCTCGCATCGCACCCTCGGGCCATCATGAAGCTCTATCGCGCCTTTGCCACGGTTGGCGGCCTGACGCTCGTTTCGCGTGTGCTCGGCTTCCTGCGCGACATCCTGTTCGCCTGGGCGTTCGGCGCCGGCTGGGTGGCCGACGCCTTCAACGTGGCGTTCCGCTTCCCGAACCTGTTCCGGCGCCTCTTCGGAGAGGGGGCGTTCAACTCGGCCTTCATTCCGCTCTTCGCCAAGGAGCTCGAGGGCAACGGGCGCGAGGAGGCGCGCGGCTTCGCCGAGGAGGCCATGAGCGGGCTCGTTGCCGTGCTGGTGGCGCTCACCATCGTCGCCATCCTCGGCATGCCGTGGCTGATGTATCTCCTGGCGCCGGGTTTCAGCGCAAGCCCTGAGAAGTTCGATCTCGCGGTGCTCTTGACGCAGATCACCTTCCCCTACCTCCTCTGCATGTCGCTGGTGGCGCTGTTCTCGGGCGTGCTCAACACGTTCGGCAAGTTCGTCGAGAGCTCGTCGGTCTCGATCGTGCTCAATCTCACGCTGGCGGCGGCGATCTTCGTCGGCTTCGCGCTCGGCTATCACAACGAGTCCGAAGAGATCGGAAGAGCA
>JBFXEP010000295.1:0-4706 GCA_050179995.1 Hyphomicrobium sp. | reverse complement strand
AGTGCGTGGTGCCCGAGATGTTGCGCGTGCCGCCCGAGCCGGCGCCCACGGCATCGATGGCCTCGTGCATGGCCGCGACCACCTTCGGGTGCTGCCCCATGCCGAGATAGTCGTTGGAGCACCACACCGTGACCTCACGCGGGCCGTCGGCCGTGAAATGCTCCGCCACCGGAAATGCTCCCCGCCGGCGCTTCACATCGGCAAAGACGCGGTACCTGCCCTCGCGGCGAAGGCTTTCGAGCCGCTGCCGAAGCACGCGAGCAACATCCATGCCGGACCTCCTGCGATGCCTGCGCGTTCACTCGACCCTGAGGCCGAGTTCGGCCGCCGCGGCCTTGATCTGACCCAACGCAGCCGCATCATCCTTGAACACGTCGAGCGCCTTGCGGCACGCTTCCTCCGCGATCCCCTTCTCGCCGAGCACGACGCGAGAGCGCATGAGGCGCGTCCAGCCGTCGACATCGCGCGGCGAGCTTTCGAGCCGCGTCGCGAGACCGTCGACCATGGCGCGGATTGCGGCATTGACTTCGTGTGGCGCCCCTTGCGATGCGGCGCTGTGCTCGACGCCAACCCCGGTTTGCGGCGCGGAGAGCGCCGCAGGCGTGTCGTCGCCCGAAGCCTTCGCCTTGGCCTCCTCGTGCGCGCGCTTGAGCTCGGCGGAGCTCGGATCGAGCTCCATCGCCTTCGCATAGGCGGCCGCCGCATCGTCATAGCGTTGCATGTTGAAATATGACCAGCCGAGCATGCGCCAGCCATTGACGTCCGCCGGATTGGCCTTGAGACGGGCCGCCAGCCGCTCGATCATCGTGTTCACGTCCGGCAGAAGGTCATCCCCGGACGTGGCGGGCTTTGCATCGCCCGGCTCGAGCTTGGCCGCATAGTCCTCGAGGCCCGCCAGAATGGCGCCGTCGGCGCTCGCATGTGCTGCAGCACCCGACGCCGGGCTTTCGTCTGCGCGATTGTACGATGTCACAGCTCCAATCCCCGCGACGAGCACGAAGGCGATCGCCGCCGCGAGCACCACCACCCCGGTCCCGGGAGCGCCACGGCTTTGCGCCGGACCCGATGACGGCATCTGCGAGAAGCGAGCCATATAAGCCTCCAGATTGAACTGCCTCCGTTGCGAGCTACCTGATTGCAGGTGACGGATTGCCAGCGCCGACAAGGCGATCGACGAGGCGACGAGCAGCCAGCCGACATACATCGAGGTCATCGGTCATACCTCCCGATCACTTCCCGCGCCCTTTGTGGCGCCGCGTTGGTCCATAGCTGTAGACGCCCGGCGGGTAGTAGTAGACGTAGCCTCCGATGTGCGTCGGGTAGTGGCCGCGAGCGTAGTAGTAGGGATAGTCGTAGTAGACGTAGGCTGGGCCGACCGGCAGCGGGATTTTCTGCGTGCGCGGCCGCCGCTTGTACCGGCGTCGGCTCTCGAGCACGTAGCTCCTCGAGCTGTCGCGCTTCTTGGCCGCCGCCGAGGCGGTATCCGCCGCCGGCGCGACGCCGAGCAGCCCAACCGCCAGCACGCCCGCCGCGAGGCTCGCTGCGAATAGGATCCGACGCTTCATGTGATCACCTCGCTTGGCCGGTCGATCAGAATTTCCTGCGCACCTCGGTGCGGATGCCGAAGTTGTCTTCCGCGGCATCGTCCTGTTGGATCTGGTAGGTGGCGTCGGCGCGGAACAGCCAGGCCCGGTCGATCGGAACCTGATAGCGCACGCCGAAGCCGTACTGCGCGTCCTGGGCGCCGATCCCATCATTCTCGAACGGCTGCACCATGGCGACCTCGAACACGAGCTGCTGGTCGAGGTTGAAGAGGTACTGCAGGCCGAGGGCGCCGCCGAAGGCGCTGGAGGCGGTGTCGTCCATCTTCGGATAGCCCGTGAGCGCGTCGGTCTCGAAGTTTATGCCGACGTTCTTCAGGATGCCCGCGCCATTGCCGTCGACGAGAGGCGAAGGATTGCCGAAGCCGAGGAATACGTTGGCGTAGGGCAACAGCGTGCTCGGCAGGCCCGAGATCAGGCTGTTCTCGGAAATGATGGCGAAGCCTTCGTCGTTCCCCTCCGGGTCGTCGCCGAAGTTCGCGAACACGCGCGTCGAGTTCGAGAGCGTGTGGGCATAGCGCCGGCTGTAGGAGGCGGTGAGGAAGTGCGTCAGCAGGCCTTCCCGCTCGTCGTACCCGTCGATCAGGCCATAGCCCGCTTCGATATAGCCGTCATAGGCATCGATGAAGGCCGTGACGCCATAGAGGTTGGCGAGGTGGTTGTCCCTGTCCGCGGCGCCGATGATGCCCACGTTGTCGACGTTGTCGAACGCGGCGAAGAACGTGATGTCGAAGTTGGCGAGCCCCAGCGCCGAGGAGTTCTTGGCCGGAAGGCTGACCGCCGCGCCGAGGATCGCGTCGTTGGCCCAGATGCCGTTCTGCAGGAACAGCGGATAGAGACCGACGGTGAAGGGCAGATCGAAGCTCGCCTCGGAGCCGGAGAAGCCGGAATAGATCGAGCCGAGATCGCCCTCGAAGAACAGCGTCTGAGGATCGAGGTCGAGTTCATCGTTGAACCGGTCGTTTCCGTCGCCGCCGCCGAACTCGTAGCGGGTGAACGTGTTGTTGTTCGTTATTGGCGTGAAGAAGGCGTGGATGCGCTCGGTTCCCGTGATCTTGAAGTCGACATCGAGGTTGAGCCTGGTTGCGACCTGGGCGATGTCCTTGTTGTTGAAGTTGTTGTAGGCAATCGCCGTCCGCCAGTCGCCGTAGACGGCAAGACCCGGAAGCAGCGGGTTCTTCTCGCCGAGCAGCGTGCTGCTCTCGTCGTAGGCGCCGGACGTGTACTGCTGGCGCCCGATCTCGATCGGCGGGCGCGGCGGATCGACCTCGCTCTTCGCGCCGTAGACGTCGACCTGCCCCTCCGCGCTGTAGTCGACTCCGTAGGCGGGGTCGGGCCGGAACGGATCGTCGCTCGTCTCCGCGACCTTTACGTCCTTCTTCTCCGAGTCTGCTTTCCTTTTGGGTTCCGCTTTGTCCTGTGCGCCCTGAAGGTCTGGTTTCTCGTCCAGGTTCGCTTTCTCGACGGCCTGTTCCTTGTCGGCTTTTTCGGTCTGGACAGCCCAGGCATCCGCCTTGGCGCCAGCGCTCTCCGCCTCGGCGGGCGCACCGAGATACTGCGGCTCGGCGCGGGTCACGGCCGCATCGCCCCAGGAGATGGTCGGCGCCACTTCCGTCGACCAGCCGCTCTCCGGCATGGCGCTGAGACCCTGGCCCGCCGCGGGGCCAGCCGTCGTCGCGAGCGTCAAGAGCGAGCCGCCCGCACCCAACACAAGCGCGGCGATCGTCATCCTGGCGCGATATGCTTTAACTGTCATGCGAAGGCCCCCACCCCGTGACTTTGTGCTTGGAGCAAGAATGGGCGGCGCGCCCAAGCGCGCAGCCCTTGCGTCTGGGCTTTAGCCGGCAACCTCGAGCTCCACGGCGAAGGCGTGGAAATTCATGATGCGTTCGTTCATGCCCTGCTCCATGTCCTTGGTGGCGCCGACGAAGCGCATGAAGTAGATCGGCTCGGCGCGGCTCCTCATGCGGAAGGCGAGGCGATACTTGCCCGGCTTTGTGATCAGGTGGCCCGGCACTTCGTAGTGCGCGAGCTTCTCCCCGAGCGGCGTCAGCGAATGGTTCTCCATGCGCACCAGCGGCGGATGGTTGAGCACGGTGGTCGGCACGCCCGGCGGCCGCAAATGCGGCAGCGGGTCGACATCGAAGTTCACCGGCAGGTACATCTCGCGATCCGTGCCCTTGACGTTGGTCGTCAGGAACTTGGTCTGGAAGTTGACGAGCTGCTGGTCGGTCTGGATACGGCCCGCCGCGACGTCGAGACTGTGCAGGTCGGCCATGTCGCCGTTGCTGTCGACATAGCCCGACTCCCAGATGTTCTGGCCGTCGGGATCGAGCAGCGCCACGTTCACCCAGACCTGCGGCTGCGCACCGAGCGAGCCGGAGGGCAGGTTGTGCCCCGAGTTGGTGTTCTTGATCTTGTATGAGAACGCCAGATCCCTGCCGACCTGCGGCGTGCCTTCGATATTGGGTCCGTCGACCTGGCTCGAGTTCTCCATGACCTGGCGCCGGATATCGTCACGCTCGTCGAGCTTGGCGAGATTCTCCTCGAGGATCTCGCGCGCGTCCTCGCGGTCGAGCGCGTCGGCCCAGCGCTTCGGGAAGCTGGCCTTGACCTTGCCGTTCGCGACCTGGTCCTCGAAATCGCTGGTGCCCCAGCCGGCGCGCCAGTCGAACTCGAGCCAGTCCTTGATGCTGATGGCCTGCGCCTTCACGTTGTGCGGGAAGATGCCGGGATGCGCGATCGAGTAGCCTGGCCCGACGAAGCTGTGGTTGGCGTGCTTGCGGCCCGGGTTGATCTCCTTGCCGCCGACGATGGCCGACGGCGCAGTCGCATAGCCGTCGGGCTTTCCAGGCACCTTGCCCATGTGACAGTCCTGGCACGTGGTGCCGGCCTTGCGCGCCGGGCTGTCGCGGTACTGGTCCCAGACGATCTCGAGCTTGATGCCGAGGTTGACCGCCACCTGATGACAGGAGACGCAGAACTCCGACTTGGTGATCTGGTCGTTGGTGATCATGCCCTCGTGGATGTCGTTGCCGCGTCCGTCCTTGCTGGTCTTGACGGAATAGGTGTCCTTCAATGCGAGCACGTCCATGATGACGCTCT
>JBFXEP010000294.1:0-4720 GCA_050179995.1 Hyphomicrobium sp. | reverse complement strand
CCGACCGACACCTGCGCCGGCTTGTAGTCGAGGCCGTTGTCGCGCTTGAACTTGGCGACGATGGCCGCCTTGAGCTCCGGGATGCCGTCGACGTCGGTGTACTTCGTCTTGCCGTCCTTGAGCGCCTTGATCGCCGCCAGCTTGATGTTCTCCGGCGTATCGAAGTCCGGTTCCCCTGCCGAGAGCGAGATGACGTCGCGGCCCTGCGCCTTGAGCTGGCGCGCCTTCATCGACACGGCGATGGTGGCGGAGGGTTGGATGCGGTTCAGGCTGTCGGCAAAAAAGCCCATGTCGGCGTTCTTTCTCGGTTGAGCGGGAGCAACCCCAGGGTTGAGGACCCACGAGGCGCGCGGACGCTACGCTCGCCGCTGACGAAGTTCAATATCTGCGGCAAGCCTCCGTTGGCTGAGGCGGCGTGGTCCGGCGCCGGTTCAGGTGTCGTTCAAAGTTGAGGGTGTACCGGGCGCGCGAGGGCCGGCGTGTCGAAACGGGCACCAAGCAACATTAAATTTCCTGCGTCGCGGAATAGCTTGCGATTGCCACATTGCGAGCAAACCCCCGCCACAGCGCCGGAATGACATCGCGTACGGATCACACCGAGCCGAATCGCTGGAAAGGAGGGCCCCGTCGCATGCAGAGCAACGAAGTGTCTCCCGGTTTTCTCAGGCATCTGCCCGATCTCATTGCCGGAATTGTCGTGTTTGCCGTCATGCTCGCTCTTTCGGGCTGGCACATCGACGCAGCCGCCGCACAAGGGACAGCCGGCGCACGCCTCGACAGCAACGCCTCGGCCGTGCTGCTGGCAGGCGCTTTCGCGGCCATGGCAGTGTTCAATATCGCCTTCGTGCGCCACTTGCGCCGCACCTATGCGGCGCCCCGACGCGCACGCCGCGGCGGGCAGGCTGCCCAAAGCGGCCATCTTTAGGATTTACCAATCAGGGCTTGAACAACCGCTGGCCCGGGCTCGCCCCTGAACCGCCGCTGGGCTATAAGCGTTACAGACCTGTGACACAGAGTTCGCCAGAGGGCTCCCCCATGCTGCTTTGCCGCCTCACCCTCCGCACGCCGGCCCTGCGCGCCGGCGCCGGGGTCGCCGCACTCTCGCTCCTTGCGCTCGGCATCGCCACCGCCAACCCGGAGGCCGTGGTCGCCAAGCACTTTACGGCCGCCCTCGAAACCCCGCGCGAAACCGTGGCCGGGCTTACGCGCGACGAGGCCCTGGTTTCGGGCAGCGAGGCATACTGGCTGGCCGAGAAGCGCCGCATCGGAGCAGGCGGCGCCGCGCTCGAGCCGGCGGCCTGGACCGGAGCGCCGTTCGCCGCCTCCGTCGCGGTCGGCGACCGCATCACGCTCTCCGGCGCCAAGGGCACGCGCACCCTCGAGGTCGTCACCGTCACCGACGCCGAGGAGGCGCAGGACACCGCGGGAGCAACCGGCGGCCACGGCGTGCGCAAGATCGCCGTCACTTGCCGCGACATCGCCGCTCCGAACGCCCCCCTCGTCACGTTCGAGGCACCGGCCGAGATGGCCGCCGGCGTCGGCAAGCTGGCGCGCGACCTCTGATCATCCGCTTGCGCCGCACAAATGTGGCCTGGCGAACCCACGCCGCGGACCGCGAATGGTTACGCGGCCTTCTCCCGTTGCACGGCCGCTTCCAGTCCCTATGATGCAGCCGCGGGCAGCCTGGACCATGATCGCTTCGGACCCTATCAGTCCGAAGCGTGAATCATCGGTCTCAGCAAAGGACGCCGCCGCCCGCACGCGCGGCTGAGTGTGAGGACTGCGGAACGGAGTTCGCGACATGAGGCTCAATCCCCCCACCATCGTGATCTTCCTGATTTCGTTCGTGCTCGCCACGCTGGCGCTGATCACCAAGCTCGGCTTCATCCCGGTTCCGCGCTACCTGCCGCACCAGGAGTTCTGGCTGTCGATCACCGCCTACCTGACCCTGATGATCGGCAACCTCGTGCGCGGGCTCTGACACTGCGGTCGTAACAGCCAACTTGTCATCCCGGCCGAGCGAAGGCGACAGCCGCAGCGAAGAGCCGGGACCCAGCGCAAGAACGTTCGGCCGCCCCTACCAGGCGATCGGCTTGCGGTCGCGGAAGAAGCCGCCGGTCGGCCCGTCGTCGGGCAGCGTCGCGAGCCACACCGCCGTATCCGCGCCCTCCTCCGGACTGCGGTCCGCATTCGCCCCGCCCATGTCGGTGCGCACCCATCCCGGGCACATGGCGTTGACCTTGATGTTCGTGCCGGAAAGCTCGGACGCAGCGATGCGCGTCAGCGCATTCACCGCCGTCTTCGACATGCGGTAGGCCGGATAGCCGCTTCTCATGTCCGAGAGCTGCCCCGCGCCCGACGAGAGGTTGACGATGCGCCCATACCCTTCGGCACGCATGACCGGCGCGGCCGCCTGGATGAGCCGGATCGGGCCCAGGAGGTTGGTCTCCATCGTGCGCCGCATGGTGTCGGCCTTGAGATCGAACAGGCTGGCGTTGAAGCCGCCGGGCTCGTCGATCAGGATGGCCGCGTTGTTGACCAGGATGTCGAGGCGCCCGTAGAGGCGCTTCACCTCGGCCACCGCCTGGGCGGGGCTCTCGTCGCTGTTCACGTCCAGCGCCACCACCGGGATGTCGAGCCCCTCCGGCTTGAGCTTCTCCGCCGCCGCGAGGCCGTCGTCCTTGTTGCGTGCTCCGATCACGGCGAGCACACCGAGCCTAGCGAGCTGCCGCACGATCTCGAAGCCGATCCCACGGTTCGCGCCTGACACCAGTGCGGTCCGTGTCGTCGTCATGGGGATCTCCTTGCGGGGCCGCAGAATTTGCGCGCTGAGACCTTAGCTATTTCGCAGTGACACGCAATGCGCGGGCCCGGAAAATGGAAAGGCCCGCGATCCTGACGGATGCGGGCCTTCGAATGTCTCGCCGAGCGTCGCCTCAGCGCGGCGGATAGAGCCAGCCTGGGCCGACCGAATCGCTACGCGTCGGCTGCGAGGCCAGGCCGTTGTTGAAGGCGCCGGGAGTGAAACCGTACCCGTTATCCGGGATCGACTGTCCGATCGGCGGCAGCACCGCGTTCGGGTCCATCGCGCCGAAGCCGATCGTGGGCGCCGCGTTGGACTGCGGCGCGGACGCCGACGGCTGCGAGGTGCCCTGGTTCTCGTAGGTAAACGCCAGCGCGCCTTCAGAGGCGGCCGCAAGCGAAATGCCGCCAACGGCAGCGAAAATGAACGATCTCATCCAGCCCATCCACATCCAAAGAGCTTTGACGCTCAAGATGGTACATGAATCGGGGCAATCAAAGGGCCGAGGCGTCCCTCAGGGACCCAAATCCCGCCCCTGTGTCCCATCGGCAACGCCCGACCACGCCACCGAACCGGCGATGATCAACTTTGCTCTCCCGGGACGGGAGAGGATGCCCTCTCGTCTCCGGCGAGAGGGCAGCTGAGGGACGTGCAGCACGGCCAGCGTCTCTCTAGCCGTTGTCGGAGTTGTCTCCCGAGCAATAATCCTCGGCGGCCGGGCTCCTGCTCAGGAACCGGCACACCTCGTCCTTTTTGTTGGGGTTGGCGCGCAACTCGCTGCCGGACACGCTCTTGCCATGCTCGCGCGCGGCCCGCGCAAGCGCCGCGTCCTCGCAGTAGGGTGTGGCGATCCAGGTGCCGCCCGAGCGCTGGAAACCGCCCTTGCAGACGATGCCCGCCTCCGCGCGCGAGGCGGGGATCACAGCCGGCATGAAGGCAAGTCCGAGCGCCGATAGCGCGAGGACGAGGGTCTTGGACACGGCTAAGGTGTCCTGTGTGGATCGGGTGGCGTTCAAGTCTCACGATGCGTAGATCGTCGAGCGCCACCAACCCCGCAAGAACCCTCACGAATCCGTAAGAGCACGGAAAACTATGTGCGCGCCTCGCGCAACGCGCACAGCGCCTCGCCTCAATGGCCGCTGTGGTTGTCGCCACCCTCGTCCGGGCAGTAGTCGCGGGCGGTCGGCGTACCGCTCAGGAACCGGCACACTTCGTACTTCTTGTTGGGGTTCTCGCGGATCTCGGCGTCGGACACCCGCGCCCCATGCCGGCGCGCGATCTGCGCCAGGTGCGCGTCATTGCAATAGGGCGTCGAAATCCAGCCTCCGCCGGACAGCTGGAAGCCGTCCTTGCAGCGGATCGCTGCTTGAGCGTCGGAATAGGGTAGCGCCGCGGGCAAAGCGGCAACGCCGAGCGCCGAGAGCGCGAGAATGAGGGTCTTGGACATGGTTGGTCTCCGCATTTGTATGATCCACGAGGCGCGATCCATCCGCGTCGAGACTAGGCTGTGAACTCACTATTGGATGGGCATTGACGCGAGGATTTTCGCGCTGCCGGCAGGAGCGGAAGCGCAGCAAACCTCCATGGTTTGCAAGGTCAGGCGACGAACCGGCGGTGCGAAAAGACCGCGCCCCTCCGGGGTGAGCCGAGACAAGCCAATGGCGGCGTCAAACCGCTTGCCCGATGCGAAGGCATCGGGCTGCGCGATCTTCCTGGCCCTTGGCTTGTCTCGGCTCATCAATGCTCCATCCAATAATGAGTTCACAGCCTAGAGATCGTCGCGCCCCGCCGCCGCTGCAAGGGCGCCTCACCACAAACCCGGCACCATGCGATGGCGCACGCGCTCGGCATACGCGGCATAGCCCTCGAGCTCGCGCTTCAGCGTCTCCTCCTCGAGCACCGACCGGTAGGCGAGCA
>JBFXEP010000293.1:0-4743 GCA_050179995.1 Hyphomicrobium sp. | reverse complement strand
GCGGCCTTGGTGTCGATCCTGTCGCGCGGGATGCGGTCCATCGGCACGAAGAGGCGGTCGCGGGCGCGGCAGCGCCACTCGGCCGGGGCGAGCGCATGGTGATGCAGGAAGCTCAGCGCCATGGCGTGCGCGTCGGGGTCGGTGCCCTCGAAGCTCGCGCAACCGATCATGACGTCGATCTTGTGCTCGCGGGCATAGGTCCAGAGGCCGTGCCAGAGCAGCTCCACCGAACGCTTCGTGCGGTAGGGCTGCAGCACGCATGAGCGGCCGAGCTCCATGAAGCGGTAGCGCGGCGACTTGGCGGCGATCATCGGCCCGATGTCGTACTCGCTTGCCGTGTAGAAGCCGAGGCTGCGCTGAGCAACCTCCTGGCGCAGCAAGCGATAGGTGCCGACCACGTGCGGACGGCGCGTACGCGCCCAGCCGTCGCGACGCGCGCCGGCCTCGGCGCTGTGGTCCTCCACGAGCAGGTGGTCACAGATTGCGTCATAGGGGTCCTGGTCGAGGCGGCGCATGCCGGCGATCATGCTCGGCGTGGCGCTCATCTCCTCGTAGAACACCTGGTAGCGCAGACGCTGCGCCGAGAGGATGTCCTTGCGGCCCCGCGCGAGGCGCACCTCGAGATTACCGATGCGGCCGTAGACCTTGGGCGGCAGCTTGCGAACGAAGGTGAGGCCCTTGGAGCGCGCCCTCTCGTTCAGGGCCTTGAGGGCGAGCAGGCCGCGCGGCGCGGCGCTGAAAAGCGCATTTCCCTGCCACCGCCCAGCGATACGCTTCGTCAGCCCGCGCACCCTGGCACGCCGTGCGATGATCATGGGAGTTTCCGTCCGGACCCTGGACCGGCGGGGTGCCGGCCGCCATGCTTTTGCGCAATCAAACACTATTCGGAGACAATTTTACGACGAAGGTCTGGCGGCTCGCGCAGGCGGCTCATCCAGCGAGCGAGCGGCCTCGACGGTCATCAGCGGCACGCCGTTCCTGACCGGAAAAGCGAGATTGGCCTTGGCGCTTACGAGCTCGCGCCGTGCGCGGTCGTAGGTCAGCGGCCCCTTGGTCAGCGGACAGACGAGCAGCTCGAGCAGCCTGGGATCGGGCTCCTCGGGCGACGCTGCGGGGGCGTCCGCGGGTTTTTCTTCCGTCATGGGTTTCGCTCCCGCACCTACTGCAAGCTTCCGCCCGAGCCGCCGCGCGCCGCGCTCTCCATCTCGGCGAGCGCGACAAGAACCTCGGCGCGCGTCTTCAGATCCTGCGCCTCGAGCAGGGCCTGCTTCTCCTCCGGACCGTATGGGGACATGACGCAGAGCGCGTTGACCAGGAACTCGCTCGGGGCGCGGTCGATCACGGACCAGTCGGTCGAGAGGTTGTGCTCCTCGAGGTAGGCGCGCAAGGCGGCGATCAGGCGGCGGCGGTCGACCTGCTCCTCGCCGAGCCCGCGCGTCAGGTCGCCGGCGAAGCGGTCGTAGCTCACGGTCGCCACGCGATAGGGGCTCGCGGTGGCGGCTTCGGCGACGATCTCGAAGCGGGCAATGCCGGTGACGGCAATGGCGAAGCGCCCGTCGTCGAGTTCCTGGTAGCTCGTGACGCGGCCCGCGCCGCCGACGCGGCGCAAGGGATCGCTGTTGCCCGGCGGGCTCTCGTCGTCGCCCGAACCGGCCGGCTGCACGAGGCCCAGCATGCGTGCGCCACTCATGACGTCGTCGATCAGCTCGAGGTAGCGCGGCTCGAAGATGTTCAGCGGCAGCGTCGAGCCGGGGAGCAGAATGGCGCCGCGCAGCGGGAACAACGGCAGGCGCGGCGGCAGGTCGGCAAGGCGGTGATAGCGGTCAGTGATGCCCACGAGCTGCTCCCCGCGCCAAGCTGCGCGCGATTTCGTTCGGGCCGATGATCATCATCTCGCAGCCTAGCTGAACAGGATCGAAGACAGGCGGCGGCGGCCGTCGATGGTGCATTCGTCCTTGGGGCCCCAGGCGTCGAAGAGCTGCACCAGCTGCTTCCTCGCCGCCTGCTCGTTCCAGTTGCGGTCGCGGCGCACGAGCTCGAGCAGGTGATCGAGGGCAGCCGCCTTCTTGCCGCGCGCGGCGAGCGCCACGGCAAGGTCGAAGCGCGTCTGGTGATCGGCGGGGTTGGCGGCGAGCTTCGTCTCGAGCTCGCTCGAGTTGTCGGACTTGCCGGCGAGCTTGGCGAGATCGAGCGCGGCACGTGCGCTCTGCACGGGCGGGCTCGTCTGCTTGTCGGGCGGAACGAGGGCGAGCGTCTGCTCGGCGCGTGCCGCGTCGCCGCTGATCAGGTAGCAGCGCGCAAGGCCGGCGAGCGCCTGCGCGTTCAGCTGGTCCGCCTGCAGCACGGCGGCGAACGCCTCGGCGGCGCCCTGCAGGTCGCCTTCCTCGAGGGCTGCTTCCGCCGCCTCCAGCACGCTTGCGACGTCGGCCTCGGCGTCATCGGCGAGGAGGCGCTCGATGAAGGCGCGCACCTGGCTCTCGGGCTGGGCGCCCATGAAGCCGTCGAGCGGTCGGCCGTCGCGGAAGGCATAGACCGTCGGCAGCGACTGGATGCGGAGCTGGCCGGCGATGGCAGGATGGGCGTCGGTGTCGATCTTCACGAGGCGGACCTTGCCCGCGTAGCTCGTCACCACCTTCTCGAGGATCGGCGTCAGCTGCTTGCAGGGGCCGCACCAGGCGGCCCAGAAATCGACGAGCACGAGGGCCTGGCGCGAGGCTTCGACGACGTCCTTCATGAAGCTCGCAGAGGTTCCGTCCTTGATCAGCCCCTCAGGCGCAGCGGCCGCCGCTGCGGGCTTCAGTCCTCCCAAATCCATCCCATCACTCCCTAGAATCGCATCGGGCCTGCGCACCCTCGGCGCAGTGCCTCAGCACGCTCGCAATATGGGCCGCAGCCGGGCAAGATGCGAGCCCCGACCGGTATGCATTCTGCCGCGTGCAGCCGAATTTTCCGACGCGATCCCGGCCGCCCGCAAGACGCTTGCAATGACGCGGCGGTTGAGCAATAAGACCGGGCGCGCTGCTGGCGCGCTCTTAACCCCCAATACATGGACGCGGGCGTAGCTCAGGGGTAGAGCATCACGTTGCCAACGTGAGGGTCGTGAGTTCGAATCTCATCGCCCGCTCCAATTTTCCTCCTCCCTCCTTTGCCGATTTTCCTCCTTCCTCGCGGAGACCGTGCGGCGGGATTGCCGCTTGCGTTGTGATGGCAACGCGCGTGAAATGCGTTACAAAAATGACGCGTAATTTTACCGCGCATAGCAGGAGCTTGACTCGCCTAGTCCCCAATACGCCACAGTTGCGGGTGATCGTGCGGCCACAGTCCAGACGGGGAGGACACAATGGGCCGATGGAAGACTACACCCGCACGCGAGTTCCAGTGGACCGCGGAAAAAGCCAACGAATACGCAGAGCTGGCGGCGCGCCGGTCGAAGCTCGACTGCGTCGAGCAGGCGATGGCGCGGGCGCGCAGCTACGAAGCGACCAATAGTGCGGATGGGCGCCTCAAGGCCGAAGTGTTGCGCGAATTCGCCGAGGCGCTGATGCGGTGAGGCGTGAAGCCGTGCCGTGCCCCCTCACCCCAGCCTTCCGCCGGGGCAGGCTCCGACCCTCGCCCCAAGGGGAGAGGGTCGTCAGGTTGCCGGCTGGGCGGCAGCGGGAGGTGCGGAGGCGATGGGCTCGTCGGGCGTGCTCGTTTCAGAGGGCAGCGGCGGCGGCGCGGCGGGCACGGACGTGGCGGCGGCCGCGACGCCCATGCGGGTCAATAGCTCCTCGCAAAGCTGGCGCACGGCGACGCCGGTCTCGCCAGGATACTTGGCGAAGTAGGAGCGGTCCGGCGCGTGGAAACGGGCCGCTTCCTGGAGCGCGATGGCGCGCAGGATGACCTGATCGAAGCAGCGGTTCTCAGGATTGCTGAGCAGCCAGGCGTGATAGTCCTCCTCGGTGGGCGAGTTGACGTCCTTCATGTTGACGAGCACGCCCATGTTCTCGGCAAAGCCCATTTCCGGGTTCAGCGCCTTGAAGCGGCGGAACACCTCGAGCCCGCAGACCGAGATGTAGTCGGCCTTGGTCGGCGAGATGTGGAAATCGGCCTCGCGCAGCCAGCTCTCGGTCAGCACTGAGAGACCCGGCGGGCAATCGATCAGGATGACGTCGAACACATTGCGCGCCTCCTTGAGGAGGGCGGCGATGACCGAGCGCAGGCGGCCGTGCTGGCTCGACTTCGAGACCTCGCGCTCGAAGAGGGTGAGCTGCATGTCGCTCGGGATCAGGAACACGCTGCGCGCATCGTCGACGTCGGACACGTTGCGGACCACGAAGCGCAGCCAGTCGGCGGGCTGGTCCTGCAGCACGCGCGCCACCAGGAAGTCGACCATGGTGAGGCCGTTCTGCTGCAGGCGGTGCAGATTGGGGATCGTCATGAGCATGCTCGAGACGGACGCCTGCGAGTCGCTGTCGATCACGAGCACGTTTTTGCCGTGATAGGCCGAGAGAGTTTCAGCCAAAGCGAGCACAATGGTGCTCTTGCCCACGCCGCCCTTCGTGTTCATCACCGCAATAGCATTGCGCATGGTAGTGGAGCCCTCCCTCGACGCGCTTGTCGCGTGCCCCATCTCCGGACCACCCGATGTGCGTCGGGATTGTGGCAGCCTCGCGAAGCGGCGTGAAGATTCGTCGGTGCTCCTCACGACGGATGCGAGGTGCGACCGATTTGCGCGCCGTGCGGGGTCACGTGCGCCCTTTG
>JBFXEP010000292.1:0-4772 GCA_050179995.1 Hyphomicrobium sp. | reverse complement strand
CTCCTGCGCAAGAAGGGCCTGTCGAAGGCCGCCAAGAAGTCCGACCGCATCGCGGCCCAGGGCCTGATCGGCGTCGCCTCCAAGGTGCGCTCGGGGGCGCTCGTCGAGGTGAACTCGGAGACGGACTTCGTGGCGCGCAACCCGCAGTTCCAGGAGATGGTGCAGACCATCACGGCGCTGGCCGCGGGCGCCGGAGGCGACCTCGGCAAGCTGCTCGCGGCGGCCTACCCGGGCAGCAGCGGCACGGTCGACGACAAGATCAAGGACGCCATCGCCACCATCGGCGAGAACATGGGCCTCCGGCGCACGGCTGCGCTCGCGGTCAAGGAGGGCGTGGTCGCCGATTACGTGCACAACAAGTCCGGTGACGGCATCGGCAAGATCGGCGTGCTGGTGGCGCTGGAGAGCGCGGGCGATTCCAACGCGCTGGAGCAGCTTGGCCGCCAGCTCGCCATGCACATCGCCGCGGCGAGCCCGCTGGTGGTCAACGTCGAGGACCTGCCGCAGGAGGCCATCGAGCGCGAGCGGGCCATCTACATCGAGCAGGCGAAGGCCGAGCCCCGCAATGCCGGCAAGTCGGACGAGATCCTGGCCAAGGCGAGCGAGGGCCGGCTGCAGAAGGAGTTCGTCAGCCAGGCCGTGCTCCTGAAACAGGTGTTCGTCATCGACGGCAAGGCGACGGTGGCCGAGATCCTGAAGCAGGCCGAGAAGGACGTCGGCGCGCCGGTCAAGGTGGCGGCGTTCGTGCGCTACGCGCTCGGCGAGGGGATCCAGAAGAAGGAAGAGGACTTCGCCGCCGAGGTGGCGAAGACGATCGGGGCCGCGGCCGGCGCCAAGCCAGCGGAAGCCCCCAAGAAAGACGAGGCGAAGGCGGAGGCGCCCGCGGGCGCTGACCCTGCCCCCAAGAAGGGCTCGAAGAGCAGCAAGAAGAAAAGCTGACCCGTGGAAAAGCCGGCCTAGCGCCGGCTTTTTGCCAAGGGGGCCGCGCGCGCGTCTGTCTTCGGCTTATAAAGACCGTCATGATCGAGGCCTCTTCGATTAGGGAAGGACTCTTCTGTTAGGGAAGGACTCTTCTGTTAGGGAAGGACTCTTCTGTTAGGGAAGGACTGGCGGAGACCTGCATGACCGCAGAAGGATCGCTCAAATACCCGCGCCTGCTCGTCAAGCTCTCGGGCGAGGCGCTGATGGGGCGCCAGGGCTTCGGGATCGACAATGCCGTGGTCGAGCGGCTCGCGGCCGACCTCGCGGAAGCCCGTGCGGCGGGCTGCGCCCTCTCGGTCGTGGTCGGGGGCGGCAACATCTTCCGTGGGCTGCAGGGCGCGGCGCGCGGCATGGACCGGGCGACGGCCGACTACATGGGCATGCTGGCGACCGTCATGAATGCGCTGGCCCTGCAAAGCGCGCTCGAGGCGGCCAAGGCGCCGGCCCGCGTGCTCTCCGCCATCCCCATGCCCACGGTCTGCGAGCCCTACGTGCGCCATCGCGCGCTCTATCACCTCGACCGCGAGCGCATCGTCATCTTCGCGGCCGGCACCGGCAACCCCTTCTTCACGACCGATACGGCGGCGACGCTGCGCGCCGTCGAGATGGGCTGCGACGCGGTCGCCAAGGCGACCCAGGTGGACGGCGTCTACTCGGCCGACCCGAAGCGGGACCCGTCGGCCAAGCGCTTCGAGACGCTCACCTATTCCGAGGTTTTGGGCCGGGACCTCAAGGTCATGGACGGCGCCGCGATCGCCCTTGCCCGGGACAATCATATTCCGGTAATTGTGTTTTCCATCGACGAGCCGGGCAATGTGATCAAGCTCCTCAAGGGCACCGCCCGCGCCACGCTCATCCACGGCTGAAACTGCGCCTCGTAGCGCTGCCGTCCGGGCCCGAGACGCCGCCCGCCGGGCCGACCGAAGCAAAAAAGGAGAACAGCCCGGTGTCGCTCACCATGTTCGATCTCAAGGAAATCGAGACGCGGATGCGCTCCTCGCTGGAGGCGTTGAAGCGCGAGCTCGCAGGGCTGCGCACGGGCCGCGCCAGCGCTCACCTGCTCGATCCGGTGCAGGTCAACGTCTACGGCGCGCGCATGCCGATCAACCAGGTCGCGACCGTCGCCGTGCCCGAGCCGCGCATGATCTCAGTGCAGGTCTGGGACAAGAGCAACGTGCAGGCCGTCGACAAGGCCATCCGCGAGGCCAACCTCGGGGTCAACCCGATCGTCGACGGGACGATGATCCGCCTACCGATCCCGGCGCCCACGGCGGAGCGGCGCCAGGAGCTCGCCAAGCAGGCCCACAAATACGCCGAGAACCACCGGGTGGCGGTGCGCAACGTGCGCCGGGAGGGCATGGATCTGCTCAAGAAGCTCGAGAAAGACGGCAAAATGAGCGAGGACGAGCACCACAAGAACTCTGCTAAGGTGCAGGAGCTCACGGACAAGCTGATCAAGGAGATCGATCAGACGCTGGCGACGAAGGAAGCCGAGATCCAAAAGGTCTGAGGTGTGAATTTGCCGATCAATGTATAAATGTTCTGGATTGATTTCCCTCAGAACGACAGGATTTAGGCTATGTTTCATTTGTGGGTCCCCAAGCCGAACCGACATCGGCGGGACGCCAGGTAGATAGCCGCAACATCGCGCGAACCCCCCGTGGCAGACAGATCGAAATCTTCCGACAGGACATCGAGCGCGGCCATCATGCCGCGGCACGTCGCCATCATCATGGACGGCAACGGGCGGTGGGCGGCGGAGCGCGGGCTGCCGCGCGCGCTCGGCCATCGCTCGGGCGTGGAGGCGGTGCGGCGCACGGTGCAGGCCGCCGCCGACCTCGGCATCCCCTACCTCACGCTCTACAGCTTCTCGTCCGAGAACTGGTCGCGTCCGCAAGACGAGATCGACGACCTCATGGGCCTCATGAAGCGGTTCATCCGCCGCGATCTCGCCGAGCTGCATCAGGCGAACGTGCGCGTCAAGGTGATCGGCGAGCGCGCCAACATCGACCCCGAGATGATGGCGCTCATCGACGAGGCGTGCGAGCTCACGCGCGACAACACGCGCCTCACGCTGGTCATCGCCTTCAACTACGGCTCTCGCGGCGAGATCACGCGCGCGGCGCAGCGCCTGGCCGAGGACGTGGCCGCAGGGCGGCTCGCGCCACAGGACATCACGAGCGAGCACATGGCGCAGGCGCTCGACACGCGCGGCGTGCCGGACCCCGACGTCCTGATCCGCACCAGCGGCGAATGCCGCCTCTCGAACTTCCTGCTTTGGCAGTGCGCCTACACGGAGTTCGTGTTCCTCGACGCCTACTGGCCCGACTTCGGGCGTGAGCTGCTGCTCGAGGCCATCGCCCAGTACACCGCCCGCGAGCGCCGCTTCGGCGGGTTGCCTTGCCGTTCCACGGCTTGAGGCAACCTGATGCAGGATGATGGAACGCTCGCGCCGCCACCCGATGACTTCGTGCCGCCGAAGCCGGATGCCTCCCACGTCGCCTTGAGGACAGCCTCGGCGGTCGGGCTCGCCATCATCGCCTTCGCGGCGGCCTGGGGCGGCGTGCTGCCGTTCGCGGCCTTCGTGCTGGCGGTGGCGCTGTTCATGAGCTGGGAGTGGTGCGGCGTCGTGCGCGGCGGCGGCATCGACGCGGCTCTGGTCGTGCAAGGCCTCGCGGTCGCGGCCGCGACCGCGCTCGCGGCGTGGGGCTTCGCGGCGCTCGGCTTGGCGGTGCTCATCATCGGAACCATCATCGTGCTGGCGCTCGAGTTCGGCGGGCGGCCGATCCTGTCGGCGGCGGGCGTGCTCTATGCCGGCCTGCCAGCGGTGGCGCTGGTCTGGCTGCGCAGCGACGAGCCGACCGGCTTCGAGGCGGTGCTGTTCATCGTGCTGGTGGTGGTGGCGACCGACACGCTCGCCTTCGCCACCGGGCGTCTTGCCGGCGGGCCGCGGCTCGCGCCCGCCATCTCGCCGAACAAGACCTGGAGCGGATTCCTCGGCGGCATCACGGCCGCGGGGCTCGCGGCAGCGGGCTTTGCTTATGCGCTCAACGGGCCGGTCGGGCTGCTGGCGGCGACGGGCGTTGCCATGGGCATCATCGCGCAGCTCGGCGACCTCGCCGAATCCGCCATGAAGCGCTCCTTCCACATCAAGGACGTGAGCCAGCTGCTGCCCGGCCACGGCGGCTTCATGGACCGCATGGACGGGCTCGTGCCGGTGGCGGTGGCGGCGGCGCTGGTGGGCCTGTTCCTCGATCCGCACGCGCCGGCCGGAGCGTTGCTCGCGGGGCTGTCGCGCGGGGGGCCGTGACGACGTAAGCTCATCCCGGGCGGGTCCGGCCGGATCCGCCCCATTCCTGGCTTCGGGCCCCCCGGGCACAGCCGGGCCAGACGGAGACGCGACCTCGGCATGGCGCAGGCATTCAGAGTATCGGCAGGCGCGGCGAGCCGCGGCGGGACGGAGAGCGCGCCCGCGTCCGCAGCCGATCGAGCCCAGCCGCTCAGGATCTCCGTGCTCGGCGCGACGGGGTCGATCGGCGCCAGCACCCTCGATCTCGCCCAGCGCCATCCCGACCGCTTCGAGGTGGTGGCGCTCACCGCGCAGAGCAACGTCGAAAAGCTCGCCGAGCTCGCCATCCTGCATCGGGCCAAGGTGGCGGTGATCGGCGAGGAGGCGCGCTACGGCGCGCTCAAGGCGCTGCTTTCCGGCACCGGCGTCCGCGCCGCGGCCGGCAGCGCCGCCATCGAGGCGGCGGCGCGCGAGCCCGCGGACTGCATCATGGCGGCGATCG
>JBFXEP010000291.1:2222-4774 GCA_050179995.1 Hyphomicrobium sp. | reverse complement strand
ACGGACGCGGGCGCTCCCCTTGTGAGCCATCCGGCGCGGCGGAGGCTGCTGAGATGCCGGGCCTAGCGGGCGTCCTTGCGCGATCGCCCGTCGAACGGGCGGATGTCGAGCGCATGGCGGCCGCGCTCAGCCGCGAGGCGTCGTCCGTCTCGGGCACGTATATCGCGGCGGACCAGGGCGTCGGCGTCGGCTGGGTCGCGCACGAGGGCGCCTTCGCGAGCGCCATGCCGGTCTGGAACAGCCGGCGCGACGTCTGCCTGGTGCTGACGGGCGAGGATTTCATGGACCCGGCCGAGCTGCGCCGGCTCGTCCCCGGCCCGGCGGATCAGGCGGGCCCGGCCTATCTCCTCTCCCTCTACGAGGCGCTGGGCCCGGGCTTCGTCGCGCACATGAATGGCACCTTCGCCGGAGTGCTGATCGACCTCCGCAGCAAGACCACGCTTCTCTTCAACGATCGCTTCGGTCTCTCCCGCATCAACATCCACCAGGCGGCCGATCGCCTCACCTTCGCCTCCGAGGCCAAGGCGCTCCTCGCCGTCCTGCCTGAGACGCGCACGCTCGATATGACGGCCGTCGCCGATACCTTCGCTTGCGGCAGCGCCTTGCAGGGCCGGACCATGTTTCAGGGCGTCTCGCAGCTTCCCCCGGCGTCCCTCTGGTCGATTGGTCCCGATGGGGCTCTCCGCAAGGCAACCTATTTCCAGCCGGACGTGTGGGAGCACCAGGCCGAGCTCCCCGCGGCGGAGTTCGACGAGCGGTTGCAGGAGACCTTCGCCCGCATCCTGCCGAGGTATCTCCGCGGGCCGAGGCCGGTCGCCATGTCGCTCACGGGCGGCCTCGACGGGCGCATGGTCATGGCGTGGGCCAGGAAGGCCCCGCGCGAGCTGCCCTGCTACACGTTCGGCGGGCCCTATCGCGATTGCGCCGACGTCAAGCTCGCGCGCGCGATCGCCGGCATTTGCCGCCAGCCGCATCGCACGATCCCCGTCGGCGACGCGTTCCTCGACGCATTCCCTGCCCTCGCCGAGGAGGCCGTCGCCGTGTCCGACGGCACCATGGACGTGACCGGCGCCGTGGAGCTCTATGTCAACCGCCTGGCCCGCGACATCGCACCCGTCCGCCTCACCGGCAACTACGGCTCTGAGATCGTCCGCTCCAACGTCGCCTTCCGCCCGGCGCGGCCGCATCTGGCAATGCTGGCGCCTGAATTTGCCCGCCTCGTGGAGGCATCCGGCGCCGCCTACCAGGCCGAGCGCGCCGGCCCGCCGCTGTCGTTCATCGCCTTCAAGCAGGTGCCCTGGCACCACTACGCGCGCGCGTCCGTCGAGCAGTCCGTGCTCACGCTGCGTTCGCCGTTCCTCGACAACGAGCTGGTCGCCCTGATGTTTCGCGCGCCCGCCGGGCTCTCGGAAGGCATCGATCCGTCGCTGCGCCTGATCGATGCCGGAAACCCCGCTCTGGCCCGCTTGCCGACCGATCGCGGCCTCGTCCATGGATCCGCCTCCGTCTGGGCGAAGCTGCGCCGGCGCTGGATCGATCTCACCGTCAAGGCCGAGTACGCCTACGACTACGGCATGCCCCAGAGCGTGGCCCGGGTCGACCATCTGCTGCGGCCGCTCCACCTCGAGAGGCTCTTCCTGGGCCGCCACAAGTTCTACCACTTCCGCGTCTGGTACCGCGACCGGCTCGCAGGCTTCGTCAAGGATGTTCTCTTGGACCCGCGCGCTCTGGGGCGCAGCTACATCGACGGCGGCGAGCTCGAGCGCATGGTCATCGCGCACACGCGGGGCGAGCAGAACTGGACCAAGGAGGTCCATCGCGCGCTGACGCTCGAGCTGCTGCAGCGCCGGCTTATTGAGCGCAGCTAGGCGCTTACTGCACCGATGGCTTGCTGACGACCTTGGCCCTGGGCAGCTCGCAGATCTCGGCGCTGGGTGCCGGCACTTGCATCAATCCCAAGGGCCGCCGCGCGGCTTTGGCCGCGGCTCTCGCGATCCTGATCTCGTTGATCACCGCCGGCGGCGTCATAAGGATGATCTTGAGGTCGAGCCACAGCGACTTCGTGCGCGCGTAGCGGATGTCGCAATCCACCATTTCGGTGAAGGTCAGCCGGTTCTTGCCCGACACCTGCCACAGCCCCGTCATGCCCGGCAGCGTGTTGAACCGCTCGAGCTGCCACGGCAGGTAGCGCTCATACTCGCATTCGACGCAGGGGCGCGGCCCGACGATGCTCATCTGGCCCCGCAGCACGTTGATGAGCTGCGGCAGCTCGTCTATCCCGGCAGCACGGAAGAGGCGCCCGAACGGAACCAGTCGCGAGTCGCGCGCGTCGAGCTTCGTCATGGGCTGGTCGAGATTGATCAGGTCGGCCACGTGCCGCTCGTGCACGGAGACGTCTGTCCCGGCGGTCATGGTGCGGAACTTGAAGATGACGAACGGCTTGCCGAGATGGCCGATGCGAACCTGCTTGAACAGCACCGGGCCTTTCGAGCCGAGCTTCACGGAGATGGCGACGGCGATCAGCAAGGGCAGCAGGAAGGGCAGGGCGGCGA
>JBFXEP010000291.1:0-2122 GCA_050179995.1 Hyphomicrobium sp. | reverse complement strand
AAGATGACGAACGGCTTGCCGAGATGGCCGATGCGAACCTGCTTGAACAGCACCGGGCCTTTCGAGCCGAGCTTCACGGAGATGGCGACGGCGATCAGCAAGGGCAGCAGGAAGGGCAGGGCGGCGATGACGATCGCCACGTCCAGCACCCGCTTCCATTGCGGCACATGCGTGGAGGCGGCGGCTTCGAGCGGCCACCGAGGGTCCTCGGTATCCTGCAAGGCCGGCTCGTCGGTCGCACGCTCGGCGGCGCTACGGAACCCTACCATTCCAAACTCCAAACTCGAACAGACGACATTCCGCTAAACTTTCGCATCCGAGAGCACACACGACAGGCCACCGCCGGCCGGCCACCGTTGGCCCGCGAGTGTCTTAGTGACACAACATCATGACTGTGATGCCGCACATACATGGTCAACGTCGGCTGAAGGCGGCAGCGATGGGGAGTGATGGTGCCGAGACCTTCGTCAGGTCCCAAGGGTGAGCGCACAACAGCCGGTCGGCTGATCCCCCCAATCGACGACGCAACCTTCGCTCAGAAACCTCCCCAAAATGCTGTCACTCAGGTCAGCAAGCGGCAAAACAACAGCGGAACGTCTGCGCCTCTCGTTCGCCGGCCCTCCCAACAAGGGTGTTCGCGATCGCAAATGCGCGATTGGAGATTATTTCGTCCGACGAGCGAGGAAAACATAACAAGCTGTTGGTGGTTAACGCTGCCGGCCTGTTGGCGAGGGGCCCCTCGGGCGGTGGTCTTCGAGAGAAGCACGCCCCGCACCAGGCTTAGCAATACCGGCCAATGTCGCTTGTTTTTCCGCGCATGCGAATGCTAGCTCTCGCGCGAGGAGCGGCCTCCCGCTCGTGTCCCTCATGCGTTGGCCGGATCGATGCTCATAGTCAATGCCGACGATCTGGGCCGATCCATTGCGGCAACGGACCCGGTGATGTCCTGCCACGGCAAGGGGCGGATCAGCTCGGCGAGCGCCATGGTGTTCATGGCGGACTCCGAGCGCGCGGCGAGGCTGTCGCGGGACGCCGCCCTGGATGTCGGCCTTCACGTCAATTTCTCGGAGGAATTCTCGGCCGCGTCGGTCTCGAAGTCCGTGCGCGAGGCGCACGACAAGGTGCGCCGATTTCTGAAGGCCGGCAAATACGCCCTGCTGCTATTCAATCCCGCGCTGACGCGCGAGTTCGAGCTTGTCTTCGCGGCGCAGATTGAGGAGTTCCAGCGCCTCTACGGCAGACCGCCGTCGCATCTCGACGGGCACCAGCATCTGCACCTCGCGACCAACGTGCTGGTGCAGAAGCTTATGCCCGAAGGCGCCAAGGTGCGCCGCAGCTTTTCGTTCCGGCCCGGCGAAAAAGGCGTCGTGAACCGCTCCTATCGCAGCCTCGTCGATCGCAGCCTGGCGCGCCGCCATCGCCTGACCGATTACTTCTTCTCCCTCACCGACTATATGACCCCCGAGCGCCTGACGCGCCTCGCCGCACTCGCCGGGGAGGCCGACGTCGAGCTCATGGTGCACCCCGAGCGTCCGGGGGAGCTCGCATTTCTCATGAGCGACGCGTACGCGGAGGCGCTGTCCGGAGTTCGCCTCGCCGGCTACGAGGCATTGTAGGCCATGCCGGAAAGCGCGCCCCACATCGCCGTGTGCATCTGCACGCTCAATCGGCCCGTCCTGCTGAAGCGGCTCTTGGACCGGCTCGCCGGGCAGGAGACCGGCGGCCGGTTCACCTACTCCGTCATCGTCGCCGACAATGATGCCGGCCGCAGCGCCGAAGCCATCGTCGCCGAGGCGGCTTCGCGGAGCCCGGTCGAGATCCGCTACGCAAGCGAGCCGCGCCGCAATATCGCGCTCGCCCGCAACATGGCCTTGCGCCATGCCGACGGAAGCTTCGCGGCCTTCATCGATGACGACGAGTTTCCCGAGCCCGGCTGGCTCGCCGCCATGCTCGGGACGTGCGAAGCCTTTGGCGTCGCCGGCGTGCTGGGTCCCGTGCGTCCGCATTTCGAGGAGCCGCCCCCGCAAAGGATCATCGACGGGCGCTTCTGCGAGCGTCCGGAATACCCCACGGGCCGCGTCATGCCGTGGGACGAGTGCCGCACCGGCAACGTCCTCTTCCG
>JBFXEP010000290.1:0-4776 GCA_050179995.1 Hyphomicrobium sp. | reverse complement strand
CGTATTACCAGTCGCACGCCCGTCCTCGCCGAGGCTTGTCTCGATCGCCCGGACCAGCGCCGAGCCGACCACGACCGCATCCGCAACCTCGGCCATGGCCCGCACCTGCTCAGGTGTTCTTACGCCAAATCCGACCGCTACGGGAAGGGTTGTCGCACGTTTGAGACGCGCTACTTGCAGTTGCACGTCTTGCGGGTCGGCCGATCCCGCCCCCGTGATGCCCGTGATGGAGACATAGTAAAGAAATCCGGACGTGTTTTTCAGCACCGTTGTCAGTCGCTTATCGTCCGTGGTCGGCGTTGCGAGGCGGATGAAGTTGAGCCCCCGCGCGACCGCCGGCAGGCAGAGCTCGTCGTCGGCCTCGGGCGGGATGTCCACAACGATCAGGCCGTCGACCCCGGCCGCCGCGGCCTCATCGAGGAATGCCTCGCTCGGGTAGACGTAGATCGGATTGTAGTAGCCCATCAGCACGATCGGCGTGTCCGCGTCCGTTTCGCGGAAGGCCCGCACCAGATCGAGTGTTTTCCGCATCGTCTGCCCGGCCTTGAGCGCACGCAGCGACGAGGCCTGGATTGCAGGGCCGTCCGCCATCGGGTCCGAGAACGGCATGCCGAGCTCGATGATGTCGGCGCCGGCTTTGGGCAAACCAAGCAGGATCGCCTTCGACGTTGCGAGGTCGGGATCGCCCGCCGTGACGAAAGCCACGAGCCCCGCGCGCCCCTGCTCTTTCAATGCCGCAAACCTGCGATCGATCCGCGTTTCTTTTTGTTTCGTGCTCAAAGCTTGATCCCCAGGTAGCCGGCGACGGCAAACACGTCCTTGTCGCCGCGTCCGCACATGTTCATGACGAGAAGGTTGTCCTGGGGCAGCGTCGGCGCGAGCTTGGTCACCCAGCCGAGCGCGTGCGACGGCTCGAGCGCCGGGATGATGCCCTCGAGCTTCGCCGAGAGCTGGAACGCCTCGAGCGCCTCCTTGTCCGTGATCGAGACGTAGGTCACGCGGCCCGTATCCTTGAGCCAGGAATGCTCCGGCCCCACGCCCGGATAGTCGAGCCCTGCCGAGATGGAATGGCCTTCGAGGATCTGCCCTTCGGCATCCTGCAGGAGATACGTGCGGTTGCCGTGCAGCACGCCCGGCCTGCCGCCGTTCATGGACGCCGCGTGCCCGTTCTCCACGTCGAGCCCGTGCCCGCCCGCTTCGACGCCGTAGATCGCCACGCCCTCGTCGTCGAGGAACGGATGGAAGAGACCGATCGCGTTCGAGCCGCCGCCGATGCAGGCGACCAGCGTATCCGGCAGCCGCCCCTCGCGCTCCATCATCTGCTCGCGCGTCTCGTTGCCGATGATCGACTGGAAGTCGCGCACCATGGCCGGATAGGGATGCGGCCCGGCCGCGGTGCCGATGAGGTAGTAGGTATCGCGCACGTTGGTCACCCAGTCGCGCAGCGCCTCGTTCATGGCGTCCTTGAGCGTGCCCGCGCCGGCCGTCACCGGATTGACCTTGGCGCCCAGCATGTGCATGCGCGCGACGTTCGGCGATTGGCGCTTGACGTCGGTGGCACCCATGTAGATCTCGCACGGCAGCCCGAAGCGCGCGCACACCGTCGCCACCGCGACGCCATGCTGCCCCGCGCCCGTCTCGGCGATGATGCGCGTTTTCCCCATGCGCCGCGCGAGCTGGATCTGGCCGAGGCAGTTGTTGATCTTGTGGCTGCCCGTGTGGTTGAGCTCGTCGCGCTTGAAATAGATCTTGGCGCCGCCCGTGCCGCCCTGCGATTTGGCAACGGCGCGGAAGTGCTCCGTGAGACGCTCGGCGAAATAGAGCGGGCTCGGCCGTCCGCCGTAGTGCAGCAGTAGGTCCGTGAGCTCCGCCTGGAATGCGGGATCGTCCTTCGCCGCGTTGTAGGCCGCCTCGAGATCGAGGATCAGCGGCATCAGCGTCTCGGCCACGAAGCGCCCGCCGTAGAGGCCGAAATGCCCGAGCTCGTCGGGTCCCGCCTTGAGCGTGTTGAGCTTGGCTTCGCCGGTCTTTTGCTTGTTCGTGGCCATCGGCCGGTTTCCTTTGCCGTGCCAGCCCGGGGGCGGCGCATTTTCTGGACTGCCTAGACCATGATCGCTTCGGACCCTATCAGTCCGAAGCGTGAATCATAGGTCTCATCAAAAAGCTAGAGCATGATCATGCTCTAGCGGCCTTTGCGGCCTGAAGGAAGCGGCGGATGCGCTCAGGGTCTTTGTCGCCGGGTCGGCTCTCGACGCCGGACGAGACATCGACGATGGCCGCATCCGTCAGCGCAATGGCCGCGGCCACGTTCTCGGGCGTGAGTCCGCCTGCGAGCGCGAACGGCGCCCGCGCGCGTGCGCCCTCGAGGATGTGCCAGTCGAACGCCAGCCCGTTGCCGCCTGGGAGTGCGGCCGGATCGGCGGGCGGCCTGGCGTCGAACATCAGGATGTCGGCCCGGCCCGGCGCGAGATAGGCGAATGCTTCCGTCACATCTCCGGACGTCGCGACCGGCACCGCCTTGATGATGGCAAGCCCGCTGCGGCTGCGCAGCTCGGCGACGCGCTCGGGACTCTCGTGGCCGTGCAGCTGCAGGAAGTCCGGCGCGATCTCGGAGGCCACGCGATCGACGAGCGCATCGTCCGGGTCGACGAGCAGCGTCACGGTCTTGGCGCTGCCTGTCGCGCGGGTGTGGCGCACGAGACCGGCCGCTTCGGCCACGCTCACGTTGCGCGGGCTCTTCGCATAGTGCACGAAGCCGACGAAATCCGCGCCCGCCGCGATCGCAACGTCGAGCGCGGCTTCCGTCTTCAATCCGCAGATTTTCGCGCGTGTGGTCATCGGCGTCGAGCCATCAGAATTCCAGATCCGCCGGATTGCGCCCGGGCCGGGGCTTATATGGGGACAAGGCCCAACGGTAGCGAATGGCCAAGCCCCGGATGGCAAATCCGAACACGATGCCGGCGCACACGGCGGCGACGCGTGGGACGCCAAGACCCGTCAGGCCGACGAACACGATGGCACCCGCCATGGCTGCCGTCGCATAGATATCATGACGGCTGAGCAGGAGCGGCGGCTCGCCTCCGAGAAGATCGCGGATGATGCCCCCGCACGCCGCCGTGATGACGCCCATGACCACCGCGACGAGCGGCCCGGCACCCGAGGCCAGGCCCTTCTCGGCGCCCAGGACCGCAACCAGGGCAAGACCCGCCGCATCGAGCCAGATCAGCGTGCGATAGCGTGATGCCAGAAGATGCGCCGTAAAAAAAGTGAGCGCAGCCATCGAGAGGCAGATCACGAGGTATGAAGGATGCTTGACCCAGAAGACGGGCAGGCTGCCGAGCATGAGATCGCGGATCGTGCCGCCGCCGATGCCTGTGACCGTGGCCATCAGGCCAAAGCCGAAAATATCCATCTCCTTGCGGCTGGCCACCAGCGCGCCGGTGACCGCAAACAAGGCGACAGCCGCAAATTCGACCGCGGTCAGTGTCAGGAACAATGCGTCTGTTTTGATCATGTGGAATACCCGCACGGGGTGTGCTGCCGAACCTCTGCCCAGCCTCGTACGCAAAAGCAAGGATGTACGCAAAAGCAAGGATGTACGCAAAAGCAAGGATGCCGGCGGATCGGCGCGTCGCGCGGAGACGAGGGCCGTCTACGCCGCGTTGCGCTTCTCGGGTGCCGCGAGCGCCTTGGCGCGAGAGCTGACCTCCGCGTCGCGCTCGCGCATGAGCCGGTCCGCCTCGGCCTGCCATCGCCGCGCTTCACCCGCGCGGATACGCGCCGTGCGCCGCCATCGCGATTGCGAGAGCCAGGTCGCGGCCCCGCCGAGCAGCACGCCGGCGAGCAGCGCGCCGAACAGGTAGGCGTAGAACGGCAGCACGAGCGACAGCACCGGCGTCTCGGGGCGGAACGGGTCGAGCACGAGGCGCACGGCGTGGCGATTGGAGACCGCGAGTGCGATCAAGAGCGCTGCCGCGGGGAAGGCGACCAACAGCCAGAGAATACGTTTGAGCACGTCGGCTCCTCTCGCGATGCGGGCGCGTCTCAGCTCACGAGCTGGTGTTGAGCCGGTCGCGCAGCTCCTTGCCCGTCTTGAAGAACGGGACGAACTTCTCGGCCACCGGCACCGGCGTACCCGTGCGCGGATTGCGGCCTTGCCGTGCGGCGCGGTGCTTCACGGTGAAGGCGCCGAAGCCGCGCAGCTCCACGCGGTCACCCTGCGCCAGCGCATCGACGATCTCGTCGAACACCACATTGACGATCCGCTCCACGTCACGGTGGTAGAGGTGCGGGTTCGATGCTGCAATTTTTTGAATGAGTTCCGATTTGATCAAGGCTGCGGCCTCCCGACGGAAATATCTCTTTAATTTTCCGCAGGTTGCCAAACGGAGACGAGGCCGTCAAGGCCAAGTCTGCCGACGTTCGCCGGAAGGTTGCCGAGGTCGACCATGCCGGCCAGCGCCGCGAGCACAAGGTTACCGGCCGCCTGTGAGGCCTCGCCGGTCACCGCGCCCCAGGTTCCCTCCGGGGTGGGCTTCCAATTGACCACCTTGAGGTCCTTGGTCACGTTGCGGCTGGTTTCAAGCCAGCGCACGGCCTCGGCCTCGCCCCCGATCTCGTCGATGAGCTTGTTGGAGAGCGCCTGCCGACCCGAGAAAATGCGCCCCTCGACCAGTCCATTGACGTCCTGGGGGTTGATGCCGCGACGGTCTTGGACCAGCGACAGGAACCAGCGGAAGCCGTCGTCGATGGTGTCCTGCATGACGCGCCGCGCCT
>JBFXEP010000289.1:0-4779 GCA_050179995.1 Hyphomicrobium sp. | reverse complement strand
GGGAGGTGAGCTTCACCTGCTGGCCGTCGCAGGTGACGCGCGCGGTCTTGGTGTCGAGGCGGACGGGGCCGCACTCGATCTCGCTCTTGGCATGGCCCGAGGCGCGGCGCACCTGGGCGCGCACGCGTGCCAACAGCTCCTCCATGTGGAAGGGCTTGGCGATGTAGTCGTCGGCGCCGGCGTCCATGCCGGAGACCTTGTCGCTCCAGCGGTCGCGCGCGGTGAGGATGATCACCGGCATGTTGCGCCCCGCCCGGCGCCACTGCTCGAGGACCGAGATGCCGTCCATCTTGGGCAGGCCAAGATCGAGGATCACGACATCGTAGGGCTCGGTGTCGCCGAGGAAGTAGCCTTCCTCGCCGTCGAAGGCGGTATCGACGGCATAGCCGGCGCCGGTCAGCGCCGTGTTGAGCTGGCGGTTGAGGTCCTTGTCGTCCTCTACGACGAGTATGCGCACGTGTCTCTCGGGGGCTGCTGCTTCGGGGCCACGAATATAGACGTGCCGGAGGGCCGAGCCTAGAGCGCGGTCCATTTCTGATCGAATCGCGACCGCGCTCTAGATTCTTTGATGAAACCTATGATTCACGCTTCGGACTGGTAGGGTCCGAAGCGATCATGAGATTCTTTGATGAAACCTATGATTCACGCTTCGGACTGGTAGGGTCCGAAGCGATCATGGTTTAGAGGCCGCGCGAGGCGGCCCGACGCGTTAACGCTTGGGGCCGAATAGCGTCAGCTCGAGCGGGCCCGTGGCGCGGATCCGGCCGTAGATGGTCATCAGCGTCCCGATCAACGTGCCGATGGCCTGCACGGCGTCGACCACCTGCTCGCCTGCGCTCTCGACGAGATCGCCGGTGACGTCGATGCCGGTCACGGGTGCCAGCGCCGGTAGCACGCTGGACAGGATGGTGACGAAGGTGCCCCAGATGGTGAGCGAGTGGCCCCACCATTTTGTGTCGGCGGGCTGGGTCGTGGTCATGGTCGTTTCTCCTTCAGGTATGGACGAGGGGTCGAAAAGGGCTTTGGCGCGCGCGAGCGTCGTCTCGACGCGCTGTAGCCAGCCGCGGCCGAAGCGCCAGAAATGCGGGAGCGCGCGATAGCGCTTGCGGCGCAGCTCCGCGTAGGCGTCGAGGGCCTTCGCGATGGGCGCTCGGGCGATGGCGACGCGTGTCTCGGGACCGATCTCGCCATCGATGGCGGCGCCCACGGCCTCCTGCAGAAAGCGGATCGCGGTGCCGACGCCGTGGTTCACCGCGGCATCGAAGTGCAGGAACGCGAGCGGCGCGGGAAGCTCGGCGCTGTGCGACATATCCCAGTAGCGGCGACGGTAGATGGCGGCGACGGTGGCATGGTCGACGGCCTGCAAGTCGCGCACGAGATCGGCGCGGTTCACGGCGGTCAGGGTCACATTGCGCCAGGCGGCGAAGACGGCGAGCGTGACGCCGAGGTTGGTCGGGCCGCCGGGATCGTGCGGATCGTCGGTGAAGCCGCCTTCCATCTCGAGGACGTGCGCGAGTGCGCGCTCGAAGATGTCCGGCTTCTCAGCGGGCGCAGGCTCGCCTGGCTCGGCGCGCATTGCGTCCGGCCAGCGTACGCCGAGCAGCCGGCTCTTCGGGTAGCGCGCGACGCGCACCGCATTCGACTGATTGCCACCGAGAAGCACGACGTCGTCGCCCACCTCGCCGAGCCAGAAGCCGACGTGGCCCTGCGACGGGTCGCTGCCGCGCGAGAAAACGGCGACGGCGCCCATGCGCGGCGCGGTCATCGGCGCGCCCCACGAGAGGTAGGATCGCGCGAGCAGCGAGCGCGTCGAGGCGACGCCGGCGCGCTCGAGAGAGGCGCCGACGTAGGCCGCGCACCAGGCCGTCTCGTCCGCCGTGACGCCGGCATGGCCCGCATCGCGATAGAGGGCGAGGATGCGCGGGTTGTGGGCCGCGCCCGGCCGCTCGGCCTCGTCGAACTCGCGCCAGGCTTCCGCGAGCCAAGGAGCAGCGTCCATGTGGGACCTCGATTTCGCTCACGCGCCTGTTCGCGCGCCACACGGCGCGCTGGCCCTCCGCGTGGGCGGCGCTCGCGCCGGGTCGCCTTGCTCCCCGACTGCTGACGCAGTCGAAGTGTGCGTGATGAGCAGCTCGACGGCGCTGGTCACACCACGGCGTGCTTGGGGGTGCCGCGGCCGTAGGCGGCGCTCATCTGATGCACGGCGACGGAGATCGCGCTTTGCGGGCTGCCGAAGTCGGCGGTCTGCTCGGCTGCCGCATAGGCGCAGGAGGGAGTCGCCGAGGCGATGGTGCGCACGATGATCGCGCCATCCATGATGTCGATCTCGTAGCGCTCGCTTTCCTCGGAGAGAGGCACGTCGGCGGCGTCCCAACTGTCGCCGCCGATGCGGGTGCGGCGCATCCACGAGAGCGCGAGGTCGCCGCCCGGGGCGCGTTGGCCGCGAACATGCGCTGGTGAAAGCGGCGCGAGACCGCGCCCCGCGAAGGCGTGCGTCGCGGACGCATAGGAGCGGTCGGCGATGTCGCGCGTCACGGGTCCGTAGCGCCAGCGCAGCGGCAGCCCGACCTCGCCGGCCGTGAGGCTCACACGCGCGATCTCGGCGCCGAGCAGCACGAACGGCGCACCGGCAAGCAGGGGATCGCGCATCTCGCGCTCGGTGCCGCCCTGGCCGCGCAAGAGGCCGGAAAGCTCGTAGGTGAGATCGTTGACCAGCGTCGCGGTCTCGAACTGGAGCACCTCCCAGCCGCCGTCCTCATTCTGTATTGCCGCCACGTTGGCACCGGCGAGAAGCTGGGCGCGCGTGACCGAGGCCAGCGTTCCGGCGCCGATCTCGACGCGCACATGCGCGGCGTGGTCCACGACGGCGACCGGCCCGGGCGGCAGATCGTCCAACGTCACACCCATCGCCGCAGGCGCCGTCGCGCGGGCACGCATCTCGTAGCCCGCGTCCTCAGGCGAGCCGTAGAGCGCGACCCCGCCCGGCCACGGAATCTGGAACGCGGCCACGTAACCCGCCTCGGGCGGCTCGTCGCCGCGCAAAAGCGGGAGATCGAGGAACGCCAGCTCAGGGACGCCGTCGAAGACGAGGCCGCCCTCCTCCACGTCGCGCGGGCGCGGCACCGGGGCGACGTAGACCTCGGGATCGATGCCGACGCCCTCGATCTCGCGCAGCCCGCGCTCGCCGATCTCGGTGACGCGCACGAGCAGGCTCGCGTCCCCGGCGGCGATGCTCACGACATCGCCCGGCTCGACGGCGAGCGCGCTCGGTGGCAGCTTGAAGAGCGCGCGCTCGCGGGCGGCCCAGGTCTCGAACAGCCAGGCGTCGGCGATCTGGGACGCGCTCTCGGGCTCGAGCACGATCGGCAGCTCGGCGCGCGCGGCGCGGCCACTCGCACCCGTCAAGCGCCGCGCCTCGGCGACGCCCTGGCGGTAGTCGCCGGCGGCCACGATGTGGCTGATCTTGGCCGAGGCCGGAAGGTCGGTCTCCTGGGCGCGGGTGAGCGTGAGAACGGCGTCGCCTGCGCGCTCCTCGACCAGCTCGTCATCGGTCAGCGACAGCACAGGCGACTCGAGGCCGCGCGGGCGGAAGACGATCTCTCCCTCACTCTCGATGCTGTCGAAAAAGCAGGCGAGCTCGAGGGGCTGCAGCGCGTCGCGCGGCGACATCAGGCGGTCGATGACGTAGCCCTCGATGAGGCCCGCGAGGCGCGTCGTGTCATGGCCCGCGATGCCGTAGTCGGCGAGGAGCTGGGCGACGAGGGCGGCGAGCGGGGCGGACGAAAAGCGTCCGTTCAGCCAATGGCCCACGCGCCAGTTCTCGCCGTCGCTCCAGACGTCCAGGTTGTAGGGGAAGGCCGGATAGGGGCGCGCGTCCCAGCAGTAGACGTGGACGCGCGCCGGATCGACCATGCGCTGGCCGGTGACGATGGACACCGGATTGGCGCCCGTGACGTAGCTCTCGCTCGCGGGGTCGAACGCGCCGATGAGCGCCTTCAGGTAACGGCGCTGCATGAGGTCGTCGCGCATGCGGCGCGAGAAGTACGGATAGGCGGACTCGGAGCTTTTCGGATCGACGAAGACGTTCGGCTGGTTGGCGCCCTTGTCGAGCGCGGGGCAGCCGATCTCCATGAGCCAGAACGGCTTCGACTGGGGGACCCAAGCGGTGGGCGTATCCGATGGCGTGCCGCCGGGGCGGTCGAAGTGCTGGTTCAGCCACCAGGACTTGACGTCCTTGTAGCGGAACACCCACGGGGTGCCGTGGCCGTCGCTGATGGGCGAGCGCACCTGCGCCTCGCGGTCGGTGGCGCTGGCGTAGTACCAGTCGTAGCCCTCGCCGCCCGCGACGTTGGCGCCGAGATAGGCCTCGTCATAGATCGAGCGCGTGCCGGCGAGGTAGTCGAGATGCGCGGTGCCGTCGCGCCAATCGGCGAGCGGCCAGTAGCAGTCGATGCCGATGGCGTCGATGGACGACGAGGCCCACAGCGGGTCGAGATGAAAGTGGACGTCGCCGGTACCATCGGGCGGCTGGTGGCCGAAGTACTCCGACCAGTCGGCGGCGTAGAGGACCCTGGTTTCGGCACCGAGCACGGACTTGACGTCATCCGCGAGCGCGACGAGGGCGGCGACGAAGGGATAGGTCGCGGCAGCGCTCCGCACCCACGTCAGGCCGCGCAGCTCGGTGCCGATGACGAAGGCGCCGACGCCGCCCGCCGCCTTGGCGAGCCAGGCGTTGTGCAGCTCCATGCGCCGGAACGACCATTCGTCGGGGCCGGCGTA
>JBFXEP010000288.1:0-4783 GCA_050179995.1 Hyphomicrobium sp. | reverse complement strand
CTACGATTGGTTCTTCTGTCGCCACGTCAGGAAATCTCGCGCGCTCAAGGGGTTGAAGAGCCCCGCGGCCGAAGCCACAGCAGGAATGTGGGGATGATGCGGACGGATGGGCCGCATCCGCCAGCGTACGCCGGCTCCTGCGGTCCCCCGACCGAAAACCCGCGGTTCTGTATCATGTACGCCACGACGCTTCAACCGGCGTGAGGCGGGCCGAACGCCGCCTTTCCGCGGCTTTTCATCACCCCTCCCGAAGGCGGGCGCGGCGGTCGGGATCGTCCAAAAAAAATCGGGAGCCGGGACACGTTCCCGTAGGATTCCTACCGAGGAGACCCCACATGCGGCGCATGGGTGCGCTTGGATCGCGCAGGGGCCATTTCACAAGAACACCAGGAGTAAAGGGCATGAGGAGCAGAATGCTTGGAGCGCTCGCTGCGCTCGCGGTCCTGCCGTTCACGATCACGGCAGCCGCGGCCGCACCGGCCGCTCCCGTCGCGGGCGAGGCGATGTCGAAGGTCGACACGCGCGCCCACATCGTCGATGTGCGCAAGGGGGGAGGCCGTGGTTTCGGCGGTCGCAGTTTCGGCGGGCACAGCTTCAGGGGCAGCGGCTTCAGAGGTTTCCGCGGCGCCGGCATGGGACGCCGCTGGCATGGCGGCGGCCATATCGGCCATCATCACGGCCACGGCCACCGTCACCACTTCCGGCCGCGGTTCTACGGCGTCCCCTACTACTACTACGGCCCGTCGTACTATTACGACGACTACTACTATGCCGACGACTACGACGATGCGGTGGTCTACTCGGACAGCGGCGACGCCGTCGCCCGCTGCGAGGCGCGCTATCGCACGTTCGACCGCCGTTCCGGCACCTTCCTCGCCAACGATGGACGTCGCAAGCTCTGCCCGTACCTGAGATAGGGTGACGGGTCGAACGACAGCAACAAGGCCGCGCCTGCGCCCGCAAAGGGCCCTACGGCGCGGCTTTTTTCCTTTCTCAACGAAGATGAACGGCAGCTGCAAGCCCTGTTCAAGGTGAGTTCAGGGCGCCCCCCTTATCACTGAGCCCAACGTGCCGGGGTGTCCCGGCGCCTGGATCAGACCAAAGGGGATATGAGTATGTCGTTCAAGAAAATCGCCGCCTCTGCCGCCGTCATCGCGAGCGTGCTCGCCACGAGCTTGAGCCCGCTCGCCACCGCTGCCAACGCCGGCGAGCGCTGGCACAACCATGACCGTGGCTATTCGCGCTCCTACGACGGCCCGCGTTACTACAATGGCCCGCGCTACCGCTATGCCAAGCGCCACAACCACGGCAAGGACATCGCCAAGGGCCTCGCCATCGGCCTCGGCGTCCTCGCCGTCGGCGCGATCATCGCCAACAGCCGCTAATCCCGTTCGCACCACGAGCGTGTGGCCCGCAACGTCGAGAGACGTGTGCGGGCACATGCGTGCTCACTCGGAAGCTCTACAGGAAATTGTAGGGATCGATATCGACGATGAGGCGCAGGTCGCCCACGAGCTTGGGCAGCGCCTCCTCCCACGCCCTGAGATAGGCCTGGATGTTCTTGTCTCGCGGCGCCTTGACGAGCAGGCGCCAGCGATGGCGGCCGCGCACAACTGAGATCGGCGCCTCCGCCGGCCCCAGCACCTCGATCTGATCGACGCGCGGCGCGCGGCGCGCCACCTCGCGCGCGAAGGTCTCCGCGAGATCCTTGTCGCGCGCCGAGACCACGAGCGCTGCCAGCCGCCCGAACGGCGGCAGAAGCCCCCGCCGGCGCATGTCGATCTCCCGTTCGAGGAACGCTTCGCGATCGCCCGAGATGATCGCCGCCATCACCGGATGCTCCGGCATGTGCGTCTGGATGAAGCCGCGCCCCTTGGTGAGCGCGCGCCCCGCGCGTCCCGTCACCTGGTGCAGGAGTTGGAACGTGCGCTCGCCCGCGCGTGGATCGGCGCCCATGGAGAGGCCGAGGTCGCCGTCGACGATGCCGACTGTCGCCAGTAACGGGAAGTTGTGCCCCTTGGCCACCATCTGCGTGCCGATGATGATGTCCACCTCACCGCTCTCGATGGAGCCGATGATGCGCCGCATCTCCTCGAGCCCGGGAATGAGGTCGGATGAGAGCAGCGCCACGCGCGCCTCCGGAAAGCGCTCGCGCACCTCCTCCTCGACGCGCTCCACGCCCGGCCCGCACGCCACGAGCGAGCCGACCTCGCCGCACTTGGGACACGCTTCGGGGATCGGCAGCGAGAAGCCGCAGTGGTGGCAGTTCAAGCGGCGGCGGAACCGGTGCTCGACCAGCCACGCCGTGCACTGCGGACACTCGAAGCGATGTCCGCAGCTCCGGCAGAGCGTCAACGGCGCATAGCCGCGCCGGTTGAGGAAAAGCAGCGATTGCTGCCGGTCGGCGAGCGTCGCCCCCACCGCATCGACCAGCAGCGGCGACAGCCACTGCCCCTTCTCGGGCGGATGCGCGCGCATGTCGATCGGGGACACGTCGGGAAGGTCCGCGCCCGTGAAGCGTCCCGGCAGCACGACGTGCCGGTAGCGGCCCGTGCGCGCATTGACGTGGCTCTCGATCGAAGGCGTGGCGGACGCCAGCACCGCTGGAAACTTGCCGAGGCTTGCCCGAACCACGCTCAAATCACGCGCCTGATAGTGCACGCGGTCGTCCTGCTTGAAGCCCGCGTCGTGCTCCTCGTCGACGACGATGAGGCCGAGATCGCGGAACGGCAGGAACAGCGCCGAGCGCGCGCCGACCACGACCCGCGCCTCTCCCGTCGATGCAGCGCGCCATACGCGCCCGCGCTCGGCCGGCGGCAAGGCCGAGTGCCATTCGGCCGGCGCACATCCGAAACGCGCCACGAACCGGCTCATGAACTGGCCCGTGAGCGCGATCTCGGGCAGCATGATGAGCGCCTGCCGTCCGCGCTTGAGCGTCTCCGCCACCGCCTCGTAGTAGACCTCGGTCTTGCCCGATCCCGTGACGCCGTCGAGCAGCGACACGGAGAACCCGTCCCCGTGCACGGCGGAGACGAGCGCGTGCACGGCCTCCGCCTGCTCGGGCGTGAAGTCGGTCGGGCGATGCAGGGCGTTGGGCTCGGGGAATCGCCGCTCGGGGATCACCACGTCGACAAGATTGCCCGATGCGACGAGCCCGTCGACGACGCCCGTGCTGCACGCTGCCTCCGACGCGAGCGCCGATTTCGATCGGATCTGCCCGTCGCGCGCCAGATCGAGCGCACGCCGCCGCGCCGGCGTCATGCGCTGCGGCTCGGCGGCGTCAGGAACCATGCGCACGCCGAAGCGCGGCTTCACGGGCTCGAACGCCGCCTGCGCGCTCATCATCATGCGCACGACCATGCCGAGCGGCGTCAGCGTGTAGCCCGCGATCCATTCCGCGAACCGGAGGGAAATGGCCGGAAGGGGCGGCACATCGAGCCGCTCGGCGACCGCCTTCATCTTCTTGGGATCGAGAGGCTTGTCCGCGCCTCCCACCGGTTTGTCCCAGATGACGCCAACGCGGACCTGCGCGCCGAACGGCACCAGCACGAAGCAGCCGGGCTCGATCTCGACGCCGGCCGGAACCAGGTAGTCGTAGGTCTGATCGAGCGGCGCACCCGGCATCAGCACGGGCGCGAGGGTCCGCGCCGCGCTTTCACCCTTATCATTAAGGCCAAGAAGGCTATCCAAGTGGGCCGAACCCGGATTAGAAGCTACCAATCGTTTCTTCGCACGAGCTTAGGGGAAGAGATGGAGCGCCGCGACGGCGCCCGCTAGCCGCCGATCCTCGAGGACGCCCGCGCGGGAGCACACAAGGGACCGAGAATGAAGTTTTTTGTCGACACTGCCGACGTGAGCGAAATCAAGGAGCTGGCTGCGACCGGCCTCCTCGATGGCGTCACCACCAACCCATCGCTGATCGCAAAATCCGGCCGCGACTTCAAGGAGACCATCGCCGAGATCTGCGCCGTCCTGTCGGGCCCGGTTTCGGCCGAGGTGGCCGCGACCGACTACGAAGGCATGATGCGCGAAGCCCATGTGCTGCGGAAGATCGCGAGCAACGTGACCATCAAGGTGCCACTCACGCTTGACGGCCTCAAGGCCTGCAAGGCGCTGACTTCCGACGGCACAATGGTCAATGTCACGCTCTGCTTCTCGGCCAATCAGGCGCTTCTCGCCGCCAAGGCCGGCGCCACCTTCGTCTCGCCCTTCATCGGCCGCCTGGACGACATCGGGCTCAGCGGCATGGACGTGATCCGCGAGATCCGCGCCATCTACGACAACTATCAGGACCTCGAGACCGACATTCTCGCCGCTTCCATCCGCACCGTGAATCACGTGCGCGAAGCGGCCTTGATCGGCGCCGACGTGGCGACCATCCCGCCCGCCATCCTGCGCGCGCTCGTCAAGCATCCGCTGACTGACGCCGGCCTCGCCCAGTTCGTCGCCGACTGGAAAAAAACCGGCCAGACGATTTAGCTCCCAGGCCCTCTCCCCGCTTGCGGGGAGAGGGAAAAGCGCACCCCAAAAACAACAAGGCGAGCGGCCGCCGGCAACGGCCCACTCGCCATTCTCATCCGCACCGGACATGCAGCGTGACCGCGCCAGGACGCACCCGGCGCGACGCCGCCTGGTCGAGATCAGATCTGCTCTTTAAGATCCTTGGCCGCGCGGAAGGCAACCTTCTTGCTGGCCTTGATCTTGATCGCTTCGCCGGTCGCCGGGTTGCGGCCCATGCGCGCCGGACGCTTGCGCACCTGCAGGATGCCGAGGCCGCCGATGC
>JBFXEP010000287.1:0-4785 GCA_050179995.1 Hyphomicrobium sp. | reverse complement strand
CAAGCGTCGCCTGCTGGATGAACTGCACGTCGTTGGTGAGCTTCGACATCAGCCGCCCCGGCGTCTCGCGCGTGAGCCTGGCGAAATCCGCGTTGATGAGATGGCGGAACGTCACCGCCTGCATGTCGGCCGCGAGCCGAAGCCCGATGCGCTGCGTCGCCACCGTCTGCAGGTAGAGGAGCACGCTGCGGGCGAGCGTGATGACGACGATGGTGACGAGAACCCACGGCAGCCACGAGACGTCGCCGGCCAGCAGGTTGTCGAAGGAAAACTTGATGACCATCGGATAGGCGCCGGTCGCAAGCGCGAGCGCGCCAGTGAGCAGCAGCGCCACGGTGAGCTCGCGCCAGCGCGGCCGCACCCAGTCGGCGAGGAAGCGCGCGAGCAGCTCGCGCGATTCCACGTCGAGCAGCTTCTGCTTCGGCCGCCCGCGCCGCTCGCCCGGTGGAACCTCGTTGGCCGTGCCCATCTTTCCTTGAGTTCCTGCTTCCTGGCCGGGTTAGGCGGCGCTCTCCGGCTCGAGCAGCCGGTGCATATGCACGATGAAGTAGCGCATCGCCGCATTGTCCACGCTCTTCTGCGCTGCCGCTTTCCAGGCCACCAGCGCCTCGGCGTAGTTCGGATAGATGCCGATGATGTCGAGCGAGGAGAGATCGCGGAACTCCACCCCGTCCAAGTCGTTGAGCTCGCCTCCGAACACCAGATGCAGAAGCTGCTTCGGGGTCGTCTCGCTCATGCTTCGATCCTCTCCGTCGTCATCCTTTGCGAATCCCGAACCTGCCCCATCCGCCCTGGCGGTTCAACCGCGCGAGGCTGCCAGCGGCGCGTCCCGCCCGAAAGCGGGCATCGGGACGCTCTCAACCGGCTATTAATCAAATTGTTTAAGGGGATCTACAATGACCCGTGTCATTCTACGGTCATAAGCCGCAGAGACGGCTGCTCAGAAGTCCACGGGGAACTACGAGACCATGATCGCTTCGGACCTATCAGTCCGAAGCGTGAATCATCGGTCTCATCAGAAACCTAGCATCGGCGCGGGCAAGGGGGCACCCTTCCGCGCCGAAGCCGTTTGCGTGCTGCCCCACGGACCCCAGTGTTTTTGCTCAGAGGACCGCCCAGGGCGCCATGAGCATCAGCACCAGCACCACCACCAGCCAAAGTGCCAAGCCCTCGATTTGCGGCTCCGTCATTTTCCGTCTCTCCTCGAAAAGACGACCTGACGACACACGGCGCGATGCTATAGCGAAGGGCCCTCGCCGCAAAGCCCAATCCCCGCCCATTCCCCGGCCAATTGCCACGCACGACTGCCTAAAGCATTGGCACGTCTGGGATTGAGCACAACGCCGAGCGCGTCCGGCCCGCGTCAGGTTCCGCATTGCCGCAGCGATCGGCGTTCGCTAGAAAAATAGCGAATCAAAAAAGCAAAAGAGCCTGATGAGCGAGAACCCCTATTCGATCGGCCTCGGCAAGAACCCGGCGAACTACGAGCCGCTGACCCCAACGCGCTTTCTCGAGCGTGCGGCCGAGACCTATCCCGACCATGTGGCGATCGTTCACGGGCTCCGCCGTGACACCTACCGGGACTTTTACGCGCGCGCCCGCCGCCTCGCCTCCGCGCTCGCGAGCCGCGGCGTCGGCCCCGGCGACACCGTCTCGGTCATGCTGGCCAACACGCCGGCGATGCTCGAGGCCCATTACGCGGTGCCCATGACCGGCGCCATCCTGCACTGCCTCAACACGCGCCTCGACGCACCCATCGTCGCCTTCCAGCTCGACCACGCCGACAGCAAGGTCTTCATCGTCGATCGCGAGTTCACGGGCCTCGCCAAGGACGCGCTCGCGCTCGCCAAGGTGAGCCCGCTCGTCATCGACCACGAGGACGCCGAGTTCCCGGGCCTCGGCCCCGCCCTTAGCGATCTCGACTACGAGGCGTTCCTCGCCTCGGGCGACCCGGAGTACGCCTGGCGCATCCCGGACGACGAGTGGGATGCCATCGCCCTCAACTACACGTCTGGCACCACCGGCAACCCCAAGGGCGTCGTCTACCACCACCGCGGCGCCACCCTCATGTGCTACGCCAACACCCTCGCCACCGGCATGACGCGCCACCCCGTCTACCTGTGGACGCTGCCGATGTTCCACTGCAACGGCTGGTGCTTTCCCTGGACGCTCGCCGTCGTCGCCGGCACGCACGTCTGCCTGAGGTGGGTGCGCGCCAAGCCCATGTACGACGCCATCGTCGACCACAAGGTGACGAACCTGTCCGGGGCGCCGATCGTCATGACGACGCTGCTCAACGCCAAGGACGACGAGCGCCGCGACATCACACACACTGTGGCCTTCAACCACGCCGCCGCCCCGCCGCCCGAGCAGGTGCTCGCGCGCATGACGGAAGCCGGCTTCGCGCTGACGCATCTTTACGGGCTTACCGAGACCTACGGCCCCGCCGTCCTCAACGAGTGGCACAGCGAGTGGGACGCCCTACCCAAGGATGCGCGCAACGCCAAGCGCGCGCGTCAGGGCGTGCGCTACACCGCGCTCGAGGGCTTGACCGTCATGGACCCCGTGACCATGCAGCAGGTGCCCGCCGACGGCGAGACGCTGGGCGAGGTCATGTTCCGCGGCAACATCGTCATGATGGGCTATCTCAAGAACCCCGCCGCGACGGAGGAAGCCTTTGCCGGCGGCTGGTTCCACTCGGGCGACCTCGGCGTCCTGCATCCCGACGGCTACATCCAGCTCAAGGACCGCTCGAAGGACGTCATCATCTCGGGCGGCGAGAACATCTCCTCGATCGAGGTCGAGGACGTGCTCTACAAGCACCCTGCGATCGCCGTCTGCGCCGTCGTCGCCAAGCCGGACGAGAAATGGGGCGAGACGCCGTGCGCCTTCATCGAGCTGAAGCCCGGCACCACCGCCACCGAGCAGGAGATCGTCGCTTGGTGCCGCGAGCGGCTCGCCCACTTCAAGGCCCCGCGCCACATCGTCTTCACCGAGGTTCCGCGCACCTCGACCGGCAAGATCCAGAAATTCAAGCTGCGCGAAATGGCCAAGGACGCCTGAGCTCCCTCGCGCACGCAACTGAGCGTGCAACCGCCCTGCTCGGCGGCCACGCTGGAAATGTCAGGGCTGGATATGCCAGGGATGTGGGAATTCGATGAGGCCGATCGTGCTGCGATGTGCAGCTGCCGGGGCAGCTGCGCTCGCAGCTCCGCGGTCGTCAGTGTCGTGTTTCGGTTTCCAGTCTGAAGATCTCGTCCTTGAGCTTCAGCTTCTCTTGTTTCAGCCGGCGGATCGCTACATCGTCCGAACCGGGTCTTTGCGCCTCCTCTTCAATCCGGCGTTCGAGTTGCCGGTGCCTCTCTGAGAGTTCCTGAAGATGAGCCGATAGCGCCATCCTGACCTCCTTTTCAGAGTTGAAGACAAGATCATTGTTACAGATTTGCCACGCACTGTCCATCGCGGCCAAGGATGTCGCAAACAGGTCATGAATCGTGCATCACGGTTAGCGCTCTGCTAAGCATCGGTTTATGCAGCAAGTTTGCCGGGGCCGCCGACGCGCTGACTTGCGCCTGCCAAAAATTAAGAGGATAGTCCGGCCGGCCCGAGCCGCAGGCATTTACTTTGGGGCCGCGGCGGGCCGGCTGGACCAGCCCGGATGGACCAGCCCAAGCAAAAACCAATCGCGCTCTAGCGAACGAGCGGCACACATGCAGCGCCAGAACGACAGGGAGCTTCGTGAGGAGTTGGTTAAGCTCCGCGCCGAGCACCGCCTGTTGGACGACGAGATCTTCGCTCTCGAGGCGAACGGAGCCGCCGACCAGCTCACGATCCGCCGATTGAAGAAGAGGAAGCTCGCCCTCAAGGATCGTATCACCACCATCGAGGACCAGCTTACGCCCGACATCATCGCCTGATCGCCCGGGAAGGGAGCGAGCAGCCAAAGCGAGGGCCCCGAGCGAGGCCCAAAAAATGAACCCTGAGCCGAAATGTCCGCCGCCGGAGTAGAAGAGTGGCTGTACCCGACGGAGCGCGGCCTCTACTGCGCCCCCGCCGGCATCTATATCGACCCGGCGCGCGCCGTCGACCGCGCGGTAATCACCCACGGCCATAGCGACCACGCGCGCCCCGGCCACGGCGCCGTGCTCGCCACCGCCGAGACAATCGCCGTGATGAAGCTGCGCCTGGGCGACGATGCGGCCGGCCGCTTCGAGGCCGCCCCCATCGGCCACACGCAATCCATCGGCGGCGTCGCCGTGCGCCTCGTTCCGGCGGGCCACATCCTGGGCTCGGCCCAGGTCGTGCTCGAATGCAATGGCCAGCGCGCCGTGGTTTCGGGCGACTACAAGCGCGCCGCCGATCCCACCTGCGCGCCCTTCGAGACCATACCCTGCGACGTGTTCGTCACCGAGGCGACCTTCGCCCTCCCCGTCTTCCGCCACGAGCCCGCCATGCGCGAGGTCGCGCGCCTGCTCGCCTCCCTGCGCCGCAACCCCGAGCGCGCGCACCTCGTCGGCGCCTACGGCCTCGGCAAGTGTCAACGTGTGATCCGCTTGGCGCGCGATGCCGGCTACGACGCGCCGATCTATCTGCACGGCGCGCACCTCGCCTTGACCGAGCTCTATCAGAGCCTCGGCGTCGACCTCGGCGACATCCGCCCGGTGCCGGAGGTGAAACCCGCCGAGCTCGCGGGCGCGCTCGTGCTCTGCCCGCCGTCCGCCGTCGACGACCGCTGGTCGCGCCGCTTCCCCGATCCGGTGACCGCGTTCGCCTCGGGCTGGATGC
>JBFXEP010000286.1:0-4788 GCA_050179995.1 Hyphomicrobium sp. | reverse complement strand
GCGGCGATGGCGAGCACGTTCTTCAAGGCGCCGCCCAGCTCGACGCCGATCACGTCGTCGGACCAGTAGAGGCGGAGCTGGCGATCGCCCACGCGCTCGGCGATGAGCTTGCCGAGCCGCTCGTCGCGGCAGGCGAGCGTCAGCGCCGCCGGAAGGCCGCGCGCCACGTCGGCCGCGAAGCTCGGACCGGAAAGGACGGCGAGCGCCATGCCGGGCGCGGCCTCGGCCACCACCTCGCCCATCAGCTTGCCGCTGGCCTGCTCGATGCCCTTGGCGCAGACGATCAGCGGCTGGCCGGGGCGAGCGTGACGCGCAAGGGTACTCGCGATGGCGCGCACATGCTGGGCCGGCGAGACGAGCAGGATGGCGTCGGCGGCGGCGCAGTCCTCCAGCCGCTCGGTGGCGGTCAAGCGCGGGTCGAGGGCGACGCCGGGCAGGAAGGCGCGGTTGACGCGGCGCGTGTTGATGTCGGAGACGGTCTCCGCTTCGCGCGCCCACAGCGTCACGTCGCGGCCGGCGAGCGTCAGCGTCTGCGCCAAGGCCGTGCCCCAGGCGCCGCCGCCGATCACTCCAATACGATCCAGGCTCATTGAGCAGCTACTCCCCCGGGGCGCCTTCCTATAGCATGGCGGCGCCGGGTGACGGCGATTTGGTGGGAGGATATCCGCTTACGCTTTCACGCCCGCGCCGATGGCGGGAGCGGCGTCGGGGTCGAGCGGCCAGCGGGCCCTGGCCGGGAAGTCCAAGCCGTCGACGAGGCCCAGCGCGAGCCGCTCGGCACCGGCCCAGGCGATCATGGCGCCGTTGTCGGTACAGAGCGCGGGCGGCGGCACGGCGAGGCGATAGCCGCGCGCGGCGGCGAGGCGGTCGAGGGCGCCGGCGATGGCGCGGTTCGATGCCACGCCGCCGGCGATGGCGAGGATGCGGGGCTTCGCTTGCCCGAAGGCGCCGTCCGCGATGTCGATGGCGCGGGCCACGCGGTCGATGACGATCTCGCACACGGCCGCCTCGAACGCCGCGCAGAGGTCGGCCACGTCGCGCTCGGAGAGCGGGGCTGCGGCCTCGGCGCGCTGGCGCAGCGCCGTCTTCAGGCCGGCAAGGGAAAAGTGCGGCTCGTCGCGCCCGAGCATGGGCCGCGGCAGGGGGAAACGCGCCGCGTCGCCCTCGCGTGCGTGCTTCTCCACCTCGGGTCCGCCGGGATAGCCGAGGCCCAGGAGCTTCGCGGTCTTATCGAAGGCTTCGCCGATAGCATCGTCGATCGTCGTGCCGATGCGGCGGTAGCGGCCGACGTCCTCGACCAGCAGCGTCTGCGTGTGGCCGCCCGAGACGAGCAGCATGAGGTAGGGCGGCGGGAGGCCATCCGTGAGGCCGACGGTCAGGGCGTGCGCCTCGAGGTGGTTGACGGCGATGAAGGGCTTATCGGCGGCGAGGGCGAGTGTCTTGCCGGTGACGAGGCCGACGACGAGGCCGCCGTTCAGGCCCGGCCCCGCGGTGGCGGCGATGCCGGAGAGATCGGCGAGCGTGACGCCGGCCTCGGCCAGCGCCGCGGCGACGATGGTGTCCAGGCACTCGACATGGGCGCGGGCGGCGATCTCCGGCACGACGCCGCCGTACGGGCGGTGCTCGGCGAGCTGCGAGCGCACGACATTGGACAGGATGCGGCCTCGCGCCTCGCCATCGCGCACGACGACGGCGGCCGCCGTCTCGTCGCAGCTCGTCTCGATGCCGAGGACGGTGAGGGGGCGATGCGAAAGCGTCGATTTACTCTCTTCAGGCGGCACGTCTGGTCCGATTTGCGTTCGCGCGGCGGGGGGGGCATTAATGGCGCCGCCATCACACCCCGCTTGGCCGGTACAGTCCGGCCCTACCATCCGGAGCCTTCCACGTGCAAGCTCGCCCTCTCCGCATCGGCACGCGCGGCTCGCCGCTCGCGCTGGCCCAGGCCCACGAGGTCCGGGCGCGGCTCACGGCGGCGCATGGCCTCCCCGAGGCGGCCTTCGAGATCCGCGTCTACAAGACCACGGGCGACCAGATCCAGGACCGGCCGCTGGCCGAGGTGGGCGGCAAGGGCCTCTTTACCAAGGAAATCGAGGACGGGCTGATCGCGGGCGAGATCGAGCTTGCCGTGCATTCGATGAAGGACATGCAGACCGAGCTGCCGCCCGGGCTCGGCATCGGCGCGGTGCTCCCGCGCGAGGACGTGCGTGACGCTTTCATCTCGCTCACGCATGCGTCGCTTGCGGCCCTGCCGGAAGGGGCGGTGGTCGGCACCTCGAGCCTCAGGCGGCAGGCGCAGGTGTGCCGCATCCGGCCTGATCTGCGCGTGGTCGGGTTCCGCGGCAACGTGCAGACGCGGCTGCGCAAGCTCTCGGAAGGCGTCGCGGACGCGACGCTGCTCGCGTGCGCGGGGCTCAACCGGCTCGGCCTCGCGGATCGCATCACGTCGCCGATCGCGACCGACGAGGTGCTGCCGGCGGTCGCGCAGGGGGCAATCGCGGTCGAGATCCGGATCGAGGACGAGGCGACGGCCGGGCTCGTCGCGCCGCTCAACCACGAGGCGACGGCGCTTTGCGTCACGGCGGAACGGGCGCTGCTGGCAAGGCTCGAAGGCTCGTGCCGGACGCCGATCGCCGGCCTCGCGACACTCGCGGCGGACACGCTTACGCTGCGCGCCATGGTGCTCTCGCCGGACGGCATGGCCGCGTTCGACATGACGCGCGAAGGGAGGCCGGAGCATGCGGCCGCGCTCGGCACGACGACGGCTGACGCGCTGCTCGAGCTCGGCGCCGCGGCGCTCCTGCCGAAGTCCGACTGATGCACCTCCTTCTGACTAGGCCTGATCCCTCGCCTGATTCCTGGCCCGAGCCGGATGCGCTCGAGGCGGGGCTTGTTGGACACGGTCACACCGTCACGCGCGCGCCGCTGCTTACGGTGCAGCTTGCCGGCGCGATGCCGCGGCTCGCGGGCGTGCAGGCGCTGATTGTGACGAGCCGCAATGCGCTTCGCGCGGTCGCGCCCATTCCGGAGGCGGCGCTGGCGCTTCCCCTGCTCGCGGTGGGGCCGGCCACGTCGGCGCTTGCGCGCAGGCTCGGCTTCCGCACGGTGATCGAGGGGCCGGGCGACGGGCGCGGACTGGCGGATGTGATTGCCGCCTCGCTCGCGGCGTCCGGAGGCGACCTCGTTCACCTCGCGGGCGATACACTGGCCTTCGACCTCGCCTCCGCGCTGGCGCCGCTCGATTTCCGTGTACGAACGGAACAGGTCTACCGCACGGAGCCGGCGCCGACGCTGCCTGCCGCGGCGGCGGAGGCGCTGCGGCACGGGTCGCTCGACGGTGTCGTGCTCATGTCGCCGAGAACGGCCAAAGTTTACGTCCGGCTCGTGACAGAGGCCGGCCTTGCGGCGGCAACCGGCAAGCCCTTGCATTTCTGCCTCTCCGAGGCGGTCACGGCGGCGCTCGCACCCTTGGGGACAGCGCGAACCGCGGTCGCCCGGGCGCCCAATTCGCAAGAAATGCTTGCCCTGATCGCCCGCGAGGCGCCAGACTCAGCCTAGGTCGCGCCCCCCCCGAGGCCGGCCGCAAGTCCCTGGAGACCCTGCTCCCATGATCGACAAGCCCGATCCCGCGAAGGATGCTGGCCGCACCGATGCACCCGGCGCCAAGCGCCCGCACGCGACGCTGGACATCAAGGCGACGGAGGTGAAGCCTCCGCCCTCCTCCACGAGCGCGAGCGCGGCGGCGTCCACGGACAAGCCTGCGCAGGCGTCCGATCCCGCCGCAGCGAACGCGTCGTCGTCCTCGTCATCGGCGGCCGGCAAGGCGACGAGCGCCTCGGACGCCTCGGCCAAGGCGCCGCCTCAAGGCAGCACCGCCAAGCTTTCGCCTTCGACATCCGCCGCGCCGGCCAAGGCGGAGAGCAAGCCAAGGTTGGGCCGCGGCTTCATCTCGCATGTGGGGGCCGGACTGGCAGGCGGCGCGCTGGTCTACGGCGCGACGCTGTTCGCGCCGGACGTTCTGCCGGGGATTTCCGCGGACCGCGTGTCCCAGCTCGCGACCCGCATCGCGGCGCTCGAATCGGCGCCGCAGCAGGCGACCGACCTCACGGCGCTCAACGCCAAGGTGGCCGACGCGGAGAGCCGTGGCGCGAAGATCGATGACATCGAGCGCAATCTCGCCGCGCTCACCGAGAAGCAGGCCGCGCTCGAGACCGAGGCCAAATCGCTCAGCGAAACGGTGCAAAAGAGCGATACGGCCGCGAGCGCGGAGCGCATCGCGAAGCTCGAGGAGCAGCTCAACCTGATCGCGTCCGGCAGCGGAGGCGCGAGCGGGAGCGTGCCGCAGCTCGCCGCCGTGACGGGCAAGATCTCCGATCTCGAAACGTCGCTCAATTCGCAGATCGCCGACGTGCGCAAGGGCATGCCGGCCGAGATCGACCAGCGGCTCACGGCCGCGCACGAGGCGAGCGAGGCGGCCAAGGCCGCCACCCTGCGGCTCGAGCGCGAGCTGGCGCAGCTGCGCACCGACCAGGCGCGCGGCGCACAGCGCGACGAGACGGCCAAGGCGGACAGCGACCGGCTCACGGCGGCGGTGGAGGCCGTCAAGGAGGAGACAGGGCGCCTTTCGAGCACGGTCGGCGAACTCAGAAGCTCGATCGACTCGCAGCTCAAGGAGTTCGCGCGCAGCGGCGACGTCACGGCCGCCATCAACCCGGTCAACAGCAAGATCGCCGAGATCGAGCAGAACGTGCAGGGCGTGGTCAAGAGCGAGCAGAGCCGGCGCGAGAACGC
>JBFXEP010000285.1:0-4812 GCA_050179995.1 Hyphomicrobium sp. | reverse complement strand
GTTGGGGCCGATGAACACCATGCCGGCCTTCTCGAGCGCGACCGGAAAGGCTTCGCGCTCGGAGAGGAAGCCGTAGCCCGGATGCACCGCCTCGGCGCCGGTCTCGAGGCAGGCCGCGACGATCTTCTCGATGATGAGGTACGACTGCGCCGCCGGCGGCGGCCCGATGTGGACCGCCTCATCCGCCATCTCGACATGCAGCGCATCCCGGTCGGCGTCGGAGTAGACCGCCACCGTCTTGATGCCCATCTTGCGCGCGGTCTTGATGACGCGGCAGGCGATCTCGCCGCGGTTGGCAATGAGGATCTTCTTGAACATTATCCCGGGGCGCCCTGTCTGAATGTCGGGGAGAGGTGGCAAGGGCTTTCTAGACTAAACCCGCCGAGCCCGTAAACCGCCATGACACCGCCATGACAAGGGCGTTTCAGCGCGCTCGAGCCCGCCAACGCCTGACCGAAGCCACCCCTTGTCATCCCGGCCGAGCACGGCGCGAGGGCGACGTGCGCAGCGCCGGGACCCAGGGCGGCGCTATCTTGAGGTCAGTCTTGCCTAAGCCGCGCGGCCGTTCCAGCCGATGCCGAGTCGCTGGCCGGGCGCGCCGATGAGGCATTCCCGGTCGAGATAGGCGAGCACGGCGGTCTCGATCGCGGCCGGCCGCAGGCTGGCCAGCAGCCGCTCCGTGAGCCACCCCGTCTCGTCGGCCGCCATCTCCTCGCCGGTCACGATCTCGATCCGCTGCCGCTCGAGCCGGGCGAGCGCCCGCTCCTCGACCGACTGCGTGTGATACTCGTGGCGCAGCCTCGCCAGCGACACCGCGATCTGCTCCTCGATGCTGGCCTCTCCGTTCTCGGCCACCGAGGGGCGCAGCGCCACCGCGCGCGGCGGCACCGCATAGCCGTTCTCGGCCAGGATCACGTTGGCCATCGCCCGCGCATAGAGATCGGTCCAGGCCAGCGGCGCCCGCCGCCCGGCGACCGCCTTGTTGATGCCGATCAGGATCTCGGTCTCGGGCCGCGTCAGCACCAGCACGCTCTCCCCGCCGAAGGCGCTGAGGATGGTGCGGATGAGCGCGATCTCGGGCTCCCCGATGGTGCCCGGCACGGCGCCCTGCGCCGATCCCGCGCCGAGCCCTGCCCCATGTCCGCGGCGCAACGGGCCATAGCCGTGCACCACCGCGCCCGCGACCTGCTCGAGCGCGAAGGCGGCGAGCGAGAGCGGGAACCAGCGCGCGCGGCCGAGCACGGCCACCAGGAGATCGAACTCCGCCCGGTTGGCGATCCATCCGTCGGTCGCGAGCTTGCCCACGAGCCAGCGGCTCTTGTCGAGCGTGATGTAGCCCTCGGGGCCGCTCTGGTTGAGAAGGTAGTCGGCGATGGCGTCGGTGAGGAAGCTGCTCCAGGTCGGCGCCTGCACGGGGCACGACCGGTTGAGGCGGAGCATGGCCTCGGCCTCGCCCTCCTGAATGACGGGATCGACCTCGAAGGCCTTCCTCATCCGGGTGACGTCACTGTCCTTGATGCTGCCGCGGCCCTCGAGATCTTCAACAGGAACAGACTTGACCACACGCATAGAACTTCCCCGCCCCCGAGTACTGCGACGGCTCGAAGCTAGGCGAGCATCCTTACCAATCGGCTAATGCACACGCCCTTGGGCGGCAGGGAAGCCGCGCCGCCGCAAAGTGTTGCGCACGGGCCGCTTCCCCCTCTCCCCGTAGAGACGGGGAGAGGGGTCCAGGCGAAGCTTGGCTTCGCCAAGACGGTGAGGGGCAGGGTCTGGCACCGATCCCCCTTGTATGTCATCGCCGGGCGGGGCTGCAATTTCGCGCCTCCCCCTATAGGGTGGCGCCCCAATCGACGAGCAACCCCTCTTGAGCCGGGCCGACCGATCGCATGAAACTCTCCGTCCGCTTCGCGCCGAGCCCCACCGGCCGGCTCCATATCGGCAACATCCGCACGGCCGTCCTGAACTACCTGCTCGCCAGGAAGGCGGGCGGCACCTTTCTCCTGCGCCTCGACGACACCGACCGCGAGCGTTCGACCGAGGAGTTCGCCGAGGGCATCCGCACCGATCTCCGCTGGCTCGGCCTCGCCTGGGACCGCGAGGAGCGCCAGTCGGCGCGCTTCGCCCGCTACACGGAGGTTGCCGACGCCCTCAAGGCCTCGGGCCGCCTCTATGCCTGCTACGAGAGCGAGGACGAGCTCGACAAGAAAAGGAAGCGCCAGCTCGCGCGTGGCCTGCCGCCCATCTACGACCGCGCGGGGCTGAAGCTCACCGGGGACGAGAAGGCCAGCCTCGAGGCCGAGGGTCGCCGCCCCCACTGGCGCTTCCGCCTTCCGAACACGGACCCGGCAGGCGGCCTCCTTGCTCCCGAGCCGACCATCGTCTCGTGGAACGACCTCGTGCGCGGCGACCAGACCGTCGACCTGGGCTCGCTCTCCGATCCGGTTCTGATCCGCGAGGACGCGACGCCACTCTACACCTTCACGAGCGTCGTCGACGATGTGGACTTCGCCATCACCCACGTCGTGCGCGGCGAGGACCACGTCACCAACACCGGCGTCCAGATCGCCATCTTCGAGGCGCTCGGCGCCGCGCCGCCCGCCTTCGGCCACCACAGCCTCCTGATCGGCGCCGACGGCCACGCCCTTTCGAAGCGCCTCGGCACGCTTTCCGTCGAGACCTTCCGCAGCGACGGCCTCGAGCCCATGGCGGTGGTCAGCCACGCCTCCCTCCTCGGCACCTCCGACGCCATCGAGCCGCACCGGCACATCGAGGAGCTGGCAGAGCTGTTCGACCTCGCCAAGGTTTCGACCGCGCCCGCCCGCTTCGATCCCGCCGAACTGCGCACCCTCAACGCCAAGCTCCTGCACAAGGAGCCCTACGAGGATGTCGCCGAGCGCCTCGCCGCCCTCGGCGTCGGCGGCGGCGCAACCTTCTGGGAGGCGGTGCGCGGCAACGTCGGCGTGCTCGCCGAGGCGCGCGACTGGTGGGACATCGCCACCTCCGATATCGATCCCGTGATCGAGAACGCGGAGCTGACCGCCAGGGCGGCGGATCTCCTGCCGCCCGAGCCGTGGGATGCCGGCACCTGGGGCGCGTGGACCGCAGAGGTCGGCAAGGCCACCGGCGCCAAGGGTCGCGCCCTCTTTCACCCGCTGCGTCTCGCTTTGACCGGCCGCGACTCCGGCCCCGAGCTGAAGGCGCTCCTCCCCTTCATCGGCCACCCCCGCGCCGCCTCCCGCCTCCGCGGCTAGCTCGGCGTGGCCTGGAAACTCAACTGGCGTGGATGGATCCCGGCCTCCCCGGGATGACGTTGAGTTTGGGCGGATCGGCCACGACTTAACTGACGTCACCCCGCCGAAGGGCGGGGTCCATCCAAGCCTGAACGTGAATGAGACGCCAGCCTCCGCACCGTCGGCACGGCGCCTAAGGGCTCGTCGACCAGGGGAGGTGCTCGCCGCTGCCCGGGGGCGTTTGAGGCGGAGGCGCCTGCTCGGGCGTGGCGCCCGTCGGAGCCTCGGTGGACCACCCGCCGGCGTCGCCCGCAGGCGCGCCGCCCGGCGGCACCTCGCCGGGTGCCGGCGTGTACTCCGCGACCTTGCAGGAGCAGCCGTTCACATACTCCTTGCGGTAGAGGAACGCGCTCTTGAGCTCGGTGTAGGGCGCGTTGCTGCGCGCTTCGAGCGCCTGGTCCATGCCCGCGCCGGGGTTCTGATGGTAATAGAGCGACGCCGGGGACGCGCACTTCGAATGGCAGACTTCCTCGTCGCGCTGGAAGTGATTGGGCAGCGTCGCGAAGCTCACCGGGAAGTAGTAGCCGTCGCACAGCCGGACGCACACCGTGCGGTAGGTGGCATAGGGCAGCGCGCCGAAGCTCGATCCGCCGCCGCTGTAGCCGCTGCTCTCCCCGTCGTCCCAGAAATCGGAGAACCCGCCCCGCTGCTGCTGGCGCGCCTGCTGCTGATAGCTGGCGCCGCAGTTGTTGCGCGCCAGCTCGCGGATGATCTCGTCCTGGTACGACTTGCCCGAAGAGCCCTGCAGCTGCGACAGCTGCACCTCGAGGTCGTCGATGCGCCGCCGCGTCTCGTCCGCCTGGTTGGCGAGGTCGACGCAGCGCCGCGTGCGCTTCAGCGTCTTCGAGAACAGGAAATATTCGTAGCAGTTGGCCCGGTCGAGCTCCTGCTTCTGCCCGCGGTAGGCCTGGTCGGTCTGCCGCAGCTCCTGCTCGACCATCGGAATGAGGTTGCGCGTGTCGCCGCCGCGCTGCCCCTCCTGCACGAGGCGCTGCTCGAGCTCGAGACAGATCGAGTTGCCTTGTCCGTAGCGGGGCTGCTCGCCGGCGGCGCCGTCGAACACCGGCTCGTTCGGGACTGGAGTCCGCGGCCGAGGCGGCGGATCGTCGAACGGCCACCAGCTCTGGCCGAAGGCCGGCACGGCCACGCCCGCGGCGATCCCGGCCGCCGCCAGCACAGCGATGAGCGCCCGCCGGTCGACCGCGCCGGCTGCGGCCACGATACGCCGCCAAAGGCCGTTTTGTTGCTGATCCGCCATCCGTTCCCGCGCTCGCCGGAGCACAATCGTGCCCCGAGTCCGGCCGTCCCATTCACCCTACCATGGGCGCCGAGGCATAGGCGGTCAATGCGGGAGAAATGCGGCGTCTCGCCGTCCCCAGGCCGCGAGAGACGGCGCGGCCGCCGCTTGACGCATCCCCCGTCCGCACGCATAACACCGCCCATGACACCGACGCTGCGCCACCCTGCCGTGATCATTTGCGGCATTACGATTATTTCGAGCTAGTCAAACGGCTGGCGC
>JBFXEP010000284.1:0-4822 GCA_050179995.1 Hyphomicrobium sp. | reverse complement strand
CGATCGGAGCTTTTCCTGCGCTGCCGATTCACGTCGCGCCTGATAGGCGGCGCGACGATCGGAGCTTTTCCTGCGCTGCCGATTCACGTCGCGCCTGATAGGCGGCGCGACGATCGGAGCGACGGGGTCCGAAGCGATCATGGTCTGCCGAGTGTTGCAGAACAGAGTCAGTATTCCCGTCTTGCACTCGCAAGTCTCGAATAACGCTGTGGATTCTTGGGCGAACCGGTGGTTGCAGGTGGGCGACTCAGCGAATGAGTGAGGCAGTGTTGCTGCTCAGGTGTTGCGTGCCTACAGCCTACCAAGGATCGCAATGCCAAGACTTCCGTCCCTCGCCGTGCTCGCCGCGCTCCTGATGGCGCTCAGCGGGTGCTGCCGCGACACCATCCGAGAGATGGCCTCCCTCAAAGACGTCGCGCCGCGGGCCAAGACCGAGCGCAGCGCCCGGGCGCCGTCCGACGAGACGCGGCGCTCCGCGAAGGTCGAGCGCGACGACGACGATGACGACGACGAGAAGATCGAGACCGGATCGGTGCAAAAGCCGGACTGCCAGGGACAGCACCTCGCCTATCAGGCGACCAAGGAATACCTGAAGAACTTCGGCCCCAAGCCGCCCGATCAGCCCGGCGAGCGCGGCCCGTGCGATCCGGGCCGGTAGGCTCCATGGCCGTTCCGCTTTGGGCGGAACCGGTCTGGTACAGCCATAACGCGCTCACGACGAGCAATCCGGCATTCGGACGCACAAGAGTCCCTCATCCGCCCTTTCAGGGCACCTTCTCCCGTCCCGGGAGAAGGAAGAGGGATGCGCTTCGGTCGAAAGCGGCTGCTGCACTTCTCCTCTCCCGGGACGGGAGAGGAAGTCCACCTCGCCCAAGGCGAGGTGGACGGTGAGGGACTTGCCAGACTGATCTTTCCCCTGAAGCACCAGCGGTCGTTTCCACATAAGTCGGAAAGACACTAACCCGCTTCGCGGAGGGTGCGGGCGGCGAGGGTGGCTTCGAGCGCGCGCCAGATCTCGACCATGGCCAGGCTATCGAGCCCGCAGTAGGTGAGCAGGTTGCGGCGCGCCTCCTCCGCTTCGTCGGGCTCGAGCTCGCCGGTCACGATCCTGTTCCAGGTCTCGCTCGCGGTGGCGCCCTCCTGGATGGCGAGGCCCTTGTAGGAGAGGCGCGGCACGAGCGCCGGCAGCACCCACTTGATCGACGTCTTGCCGCGGAAGCCGGGGTGCACGACGGTCTGGCGCGAGAACACATCCATCAGATCGACGACGCGGGCATTCACGGCTTCGAGGAACGCCTGCTCGGCGGGCAGGCGCGCCGCAAGTCCGGCATTGATGCCCTTCTCGAAGCTCTGGTTCCAGACAATGACGGTGCCCTCGGACGGAACGGCGCGCTTCAGCGCGTCGACGAACGGCTGATCGGGGCAGCCCTTCTCCGTATAGAGGAACTCGCTGTGCACAGGCGCCGCGCCGGGCGCGACGACGACGTGCAGCGAGAACTGGAACGGGACGTGGTTGTAAGGCCGGTAGCCGGCGAAGCGCGGCAGCGCGCAGGGGTAGGTCTCGTAGTCGAGGAACGCCACGGGATAGCGGATTTCGCCGAGGAAGGTTTCGAGGGCCGCGAAATCCACATACGGCTCGCGCCGTTTGGCAGCGTCCACCTGGTGGCGCTGCGCCGCCGACAGCTCGAAGTCGTCCGGCACATCGGCGATGGAGAGAATGCCGCCGTCGACCAGCGCGCGCAGCTTCTTCACCGAGAGGCCGATGCGGGTGAGATCGTGCACGCTGTAGTCGGGCACGCCGGGATTGATGTGCTCGAAGGTTGTGCACTGGCTGCTGCGGCCTTTGTAGATGCAGAGGCAGGGCGGGGACGGCATCTCGGGAAGCACGATGGTGTCGTAGGCGGCGTCCATCTCGGCCGCGACCTCCTCGAAGAGCGCTGTCGCGCGGTCGGTGAAGTCCTCGCGCGTGAAGAGCTGGGCAAGGTCGAGCGTGCCGTCGGAGACGTACTCGCCATTCAACCGCACAAGGCAGAGGCGGCCGAGCGGCACGCCGTTCTCGCGCAGCACGAGGGCCTGGAAGGCGATGTCGTGGGCGTAGAGGTCGTCCTTCTCGCGGCGATCCTCGCCGCTGGTCGAAGCCTTCACCTCGTAGAGGTCGTAGGCGTGGCTCGCGCCGTTCCAGACCAGGATGTCGCAGGCGGTGGTGGTGCGCCCGGTCTCGAACACCGGCTGGTAGAGGACGGGCTCGCGGGCGGCGACAAGCTCCGCCGTGCCGGCCGCGTCGCCGCGCCGGATCAGCACGCCGCCCGGAAAGATCTCGCGGGCGCGCACGTCGACGTCGTTGCCGGTCTCGATAATGGCCTGCTCGAACACCGAAAGGGGCTCGGCGTGATAGACTTCCGGGCGGTGGACCTTGACCCAGGCGTTGTGGGCACAGTCGCGATAGACAAGATAATTCGTCTTTGAGAGCTTCACGTTTGGCTTCATGGCGCGCCCCCCTGGCTCTGCCGCTGGCTGCCAGGACTCCCTATGTGAAACCCGGCCGGCGCCCGAACGTACTAGAGGAGCAAGCGCCACCAAACCCTGAAACGAGGCAATCCCCGTGCTTATCCGCAGGCCGCCTGACATTGCGTCGTCCGAGATCACGCCGCACAGCGTTTACCTCGCCCGGCGCGACATTCTCGCGGGCGGGCTCGGCCTGGCGCTCGCCGCGGCGCTGCCGCAGTCGCGCGCGCATGCCGACCCGCTCTCGGCGGTGAAGAGTGCCTACTCGACGGACGAGACGCCGACGCGGCGCGAGGACGCGACGAGCTACAACAACTTCTACGAGTTCGGCACCGACAAGGCGGACCCTGCCGCCAATGCCGGGGCGCTCAAGGTCGCGCCGTGGTCGGTCAAGATCGACGGGCTCGTCGGCAAGCCCGGCACGCTGACCCTCGAGGACATCCTGAAGCCGGTCACGCTGGAAGAGCGCATCTACCGGCTGCGCTGCGTCGAGGGCTGGTCGATGGTCATCCCGTGGGTCGGCTTCCCGCTGGCCGCGCTCCTGGCCCGCGTCGAGCCGTTGGGCTCGGCAAAGTACGTCGCGTTCGAGACGCTGGTCAGGCCCGAGGAGATGCCGGGGCAGCGTGGGCTCTTCCAGCCGCTGTCATGGCCCTATGTGGAGGGCTTGCGCCTCGACGAGGCCATGCATCCGCTGGCGATCCTCGCCACCGGCATGTACGGCGAGACGCTGCCCGCCCAGAACGGCGCGCCGCTCAGGCTCGTCGTGCCGTGGAAGTACGGCTTCAAGAGCATCAAGTCGATCGTCAGGATCTCGCTCGTCGAGGAGCAACCGCCGACGACGTGGAAGGCGCTCGCCGCCGACGAGTACGGGTTCTTCTCGAACGTCAATCCGGAGGTCGATCATCCGCGCTGGAGCCAGGCGACGGAGCGGCGCATCGGCGAGGGCAGCGGGCTTTTCGCAAAGCGGCGGCCGACGCTCATGTTCAACGGCTACGCCGACCAGGTGGCGCAGCTCTACTCGGGGATGGACCTGCGTGCCAACTATTGAGACTGCAAAGATGACTGTCGCACGATCAGCGCAGCTGGGCTCGCGCGCCTCGCCCTTCGGGTTGACGTGGCCGGCGTGGCTCGGGCCGGGGAGCTATGGGCTCTATGCGCTCGGGCTCGTGCCTGCCGTGTGGACATTCACTCTCGCGGTGACGGACCAGCTCGGTGCGGACCCTCTGAAAGTGCTCGAGCGCTCGCTCGGCCTCTGGGCACTGCGCTTCCTGGTGCTTGGGCTCGCCATAACGCCGCTCAGGCGCCTCGGCGGACCGAGCCTCGTGCGCTTTCGCCGCACGGTGGGGCTGCTGGCGTTCTTCTATGCGCTGTTCCACGTCACGGTTTACCTTTTGCTCGACCAGCAGCTCGACATCGCGCTCATCTGGAAGGATCTGGTCAAGCGTCCCTATATAACGGTCGGGCTCTTGAGCTTCCTGATCCTGGTCCCGCTGGCCGTGACGTCGAACACCACCATGATCAAGCGGCTCGGCGGAGCGGCGTGGCAGAAGCTGCACCGCTGGGTGTATCTCGCGGCGGCGGCGGCGGCGGTGCACTTCATCATGCTGGTCAAGGCGTGGCCGGCAGAGCCCTTCGTCTACGCGGCGATTGTCGCCGCGCTGCTCTGCTTCCGGGCTTGGGACAGGCTCCGCAAGCCCGCGCGAACAAGAAACGAGAAAGTGAGGACGTCCCCATGACCAAGACCCATGAGACCCACGACGAGGCCTATTGGAAGGCGAAGCTCACGCCCGAGCAGTACCGCGTGCTGCGCGAGGGCGGCACGGAGCGGCCGTTTACGGGCGACCACCTGCATACGCACGAGGACGGCAAGTTCACCTGCGCCGCGTGCGGGGCGCAGCTCTTCGCGTCGGACACCAAGTTCGATTCCGGAACGGGCTGGCCGTCGTTCGATCAGGCTCTGCCCGGCGCGATCGAGTCAATCCGCGACACGTCGCACGGCATGGTGCGCACGGAGGTGCGCTGCGCGAACTGCGGCTCGCATCTCGGCCACGTGTTCGACGACGGGCCGACGGGCACCGGCAAGCGCTACTGCATCAACTCGGTGTGCCTCAACCACGCGAAGGGCTAGGGCGCGATGGCGCTGCCGATTTACGTCGCGCCTGGTAGGCGGCGCGACGATCGGAGCGACTGGTCTTTTTTCTGCGCTGCCGATTCACGTCGCGCCTGGTAGGCGGCGCGACGATCGGAGCGACTGGTCTTTTTTCTGCGCTGCCGATTCACGTCGCGCCTGGTAGGCGGCGCGACGATCGGAGCGCTT
>JBFXEP010000283.1:0-4829 GCA_050179995.1 Hyphomicrobium sp. | reverse complement strand
GCGGCAGCCCGTTGCGGTAGGTGACGATCTGCGCCGCAACCGTCGCCGCCGCCGGCGCCATCTCGAACGGCGGCTTCATGAAGAGCCCGCGCACGCGCCCGAAGTTGATGGTGGGAAAGAAGTCGACCAGATCGACATTGAGCACCCAGCGTTTGCCGATGTGCTCGTCCGCGTTGGTGGCGATGCTGCGGCCCTCGATGAAGCCGTGCGCGCGCGGGTGCGCATCGTAGAGGCGCTTGAAATCGACATGGAGCTTGTCCTGCATCGCGCGCAGAAGCCCGTGCGGCGCACTGATGCGGCGTAGGCCGCCCGATCGCTTCGGGATCTCGAAGTGGCGATAGCGCTCGTGGTCCGGCGCCTTGTAGAGCAGGCGCAGCATGTCGCTGATCTCGACCCCGAGATATTCGGCGAGATCCTCCGCCGACTGCAGTGGCCGCCCGTCGAGGCGCAGCGGCGAGGCTGGGAGCTCCGGCGCTGCATCTTCGCCGCGAGATAGTGACGGCATCTCACCCCTCGTTCCTTAAAAACACTGGGGTCCGTGCGACCCCGGTGAAGATGGACATTGGTTTTTCTGTCGCAGGATCAACAACAGACGTAGAAGGGCGAGATGCCGTGCCGTGATGAAGGAAGGATTGTGTGGCCGTGTCAAGGCTGGCCGCGCGATTGCTTGGCACCGTTGTCGAGCCGCCGCGTGCCGTGGGTGGCTCGCGCAATTCTAAGCTGCGGGCGCCCCTTCCCCTCAGCACCCAATCGGCTAATGTGACACGCTAACAAAACGCGCCGCCGGGTTGCCGGACGAGACGCCGATCCTGGGGGGGACCACGCCGATGCCAGCCGACACCGGCTCGCTGATCGCAAGCATCGAGCGCGACCCGGAGTTCCAGGCGCTCCACCGGCGGCGCGCGCGCTTCGCCTGGACGCTCTCCGCCATCATGGCCGCGATCTATTTCGGCTTCATCCTCACCGTCGCCTTCGCCCCGCACGTGCTGGCAATGCCGATCGCCGGCAGCACGACCACGCTCGGCATCCCGCTCGGCGTCGGCGTCATCGCCGCGGCGTTCGTGCTGACCGGCCTCTATGTGCGCCGCGCCAACACCGATTTCGACGTCGCCACCGGGCGCATCGTCGAGCGCGCCAAGAGCGAGGCGCTGACGTGAACGTCGAAGCCATCGTCATGTTTCTCCTGTTCGTCGCCACCACGCTCGTCATCACCCGATGGGCTGCGCGGCGAACCCGCACCGCGTCCGACTTTTACGCCGCCGGCGGCGGCATAACGGGCTTCCAGAACGGCCTCGCCATTGCCGGCGACTACATGTCGGCCGCGTCTTTCCTCGGCATCTCGGGGCTGGTCTTCGCCTCGGGGTTCGACGGCCTCATCTACTCGGTCGGCTGGCTCGTCGGCTGGCCCATCGTGCTGTTCCTCATCGCCGAGCGGTTGCGCAACCTCGGCCGCTACACGTTCGCCGACGTCGCCGCCTTCCGCCTCCAGGCGACGCCCATCCGCACACTCTCCGCCGTCGGCACGCTCGCCGTCGTGGCCTTCTACCTGATCGCCCAGATGGTGGGCGCCGGCAAGCTGATCGAGCTCCTGTTCGGGCTGCCCTACCTTTACGCCCTGATCATTGTCGGCGCGCTCATGGTCACCTACGTCGCCACCGGCGGCATGGTGGCGACCACCTGGGTGCAGATCATCAAGGCCTGCCTGCTTTTGGGCGGGGCCAGTTTCATGGCGCTGGCCGTGCTGGTCCATTTCGCCTTTTCGCCGGACGCCATGTTCCGGTCGGCCACCGAAGCCCACCCCGACGGGCTCTCCATCATGGGCCCCGGCAAGCTCGTCACCGATCCCATCTCCGCCGTCTCGCTCGGCCTTGCGCTGATGTTCGGCACCGCCGGCCTGCCGCATATCCTGATGCGCTTCTTCACCGTCCGCGACGCCAAGGCGGCGCGCAAGTCCGTGTTCTACGCCACGGGCTTCATCGGCTACTTCTACATCCTGACCTTCATCATCGGCTTCGGCGCCATCACGCTCCTGATGAGCGATCCCGCCTACTTCAAGCCGGGCGAGGGCGGCGCCTACGACAAGATCAACGGCCTGATCGGCGGCACCAACATGGCCGCCATCCATCTGTCGAAGGCGGTCGGCGGCTCCCTGTTCCTGGGCTTCATCTCGGCCGTCGCCTTCGCCACCATCCTCGCCGTCGTGGCGGGGCTGACGCTCGCCGGCGCCTCCGCCATCAGCCACGATCTCTACGCGAGCGTCATCGCCAAGGGACGCTCGAGCGAGGCGACGGAAGTGCGCATTTCGAAGATCAGCGCCGTGGCGATCGGCATCGTCGCCATTTTCCTCGGCTACGTGTTCGAGGAGCAGAACGTCGCCTTCATGGTCGGCCTCGCCTTCGCCGTGGCGGCGAGCTGCAATTTCCCGGTGCTGCTGATGAGCATCTTCTGGCCCGGCACGACCACGCGTGGAGCCGTCGTCGGTGGATTCCTCGGGTTGGCCTCGGCCGTCGCCATGGTGCTGCTCGGCCCCGCCGTGTGGGTCAAGACCTTCGGCTTCGAGCACGCCGTCGTCCCCTACGACAACCCGGCGCTCTTCTCGATGACGCTGGCCTTCCTCGGCATCTATCTCGTCTCGAAGCTCGACCGCAGCCCTGCGGCCATGACGGAGCGCAAGGCCTTCGAGGCTCAGTTCGTGCGCTCCGAGACCGGTATCGGCACGGCCTTCGTACGAGCCCATTGAACTGAGGCCGCGAGACCCCGCCGCTTCGATAGGACCGCAGGGAATTGGCGAGAATTTTCGTCTAACCTCTGGCCCTGGCGGCGGGCTTCTGCTAAGAGCCCGGCTCCTGGCTATTCCGTGGTAGCTCAGTGGTAGAGCAATCGGCTGTTAACCGATCGGTCGTAGGTTCGAATCCTACCCACGGAGCCAACTGTTTCAAAGACTTGCCGTAGAGCCCATGAGGCCGGAGCGCATCCACGCCCCGGCCCCGAGGAAAGGGCTACGCCGCCCACGCACCGGCCGCGGCGGCGCGGCGGGCCTAGTCCGAGAAATCGCGCGCCGGGCGCCCGAGCGCCTGCTCGACGCCATGCGTCACGCCGCTGTTGCGCCCGTCGAGCACCACCGCGAACAGCTCCACCACATCCTCCGGCGCGTGGGGCCTGAGCCCCTCCGCGAACGCGTCGGCCGTGATCTGCCGATAGTGGATCGGGCGCCCGGTCGCAGCCGCGATCTCGCCGATGGCATCCGCGAACGTCAGCGCGCGCGGCCCCGTCACCTCGTGGAGCCTGTTGGCGTGGCGCGCATCGGTGAGCGCCGCGACGGCCACGTCCGCGATGTCGTCGGCCCGAGGCGTCAGTGCTCATAGACCCGCACGCCCGCAGGGTAGCGGACGCGATGTCCGGCTAGCCGCGGCAGCGTCGTCGGCGGAGGCACCGGCGGGTCGGGGTCATGCCCCCGGCGAAAACGCCGCACCGACCGGGAGCGGATCTCGGCCGCGTCGGTCTCGCCCTCGGCCGCGATCTCGAACACGAGCGAGGCGAGGTAGGACCGCAGATAGTGGCGGTCGGCGCCGAGCTTGAGGTCCGCCGAGGCGAGGTCGAAGGCGGCCTGCAGCACCCGAAGATCGTCGTTGGTGAAGGCAAATTTACGGTTGAACGCCATGGCGAGATCTCCCCGAATTGAGATTCGACATGAAGACGATTGTCCTGGCAATTCCGTCTAATGACAATACGCTTGGCGGCGTCGACGCGTCCTATCGCGTCACAGCCCAAATTTTGCGAAGAACCATCGTATAACGGGCCAACAATGTTTCCCCGCGTGAAAGCCGGGCCGCGTGGAGTGAGGCCAATCGCATCGTGTCCACACCTGGTTTCGGAGGCGGGGCGGGCACCACACATCGGCCATGTCGAGGACCTAGCAAGATGCTTGATCCAACGCCAGAACCCCACCTTGCCAGCGTGGCGCCGTCCCTTGCCTCCCGGCAGAGCGCGCCCGCTGACGCGCGAACCCCAGACCACTCCGAAAACCAGACCACTCCGAAAAACCAAGCACCCCGAACCTTGAGCACGCCTGAGACATGCGCCGATTGATAGCCGCCATCACATGCCAGCTCGCCGTCTCGTCGGGGGCCGCGCTCGCCCAACCGAGCGCTGCCGACCCCGACTGCCTGACCATTACCCAGGCGTCCGCCGCTACCTACATGATCTCCAACGCGGCATGCCCCGACCAGAGCGTGCTGGCCTCGATCGAGCTCTCGGGCGGTGCGGCCGACGTCGCGCGCTGCTTCACCAAGAAGATCCGCACCCAGATCTCGATCGCGAGCGAGACCGCGGCCCCGGTCATCAACTATCAGTGCATTGAGGGGGCACCCGGCTGCTCCGTCGAGGCATTGCATGGCATGTTCCCCGAATGTCACGCTGGCTGAGGCGTGGCAGGAAAAGGCACCGACACGATGGATGCGTACGACCGCGATGCGATGCTCGAGCGACACCAGATCCGCGAGATCTCGCTCAACGTCGCCCGCCGCCTGCGCCAGCTTCTCGACCGCGGCACCTACATTCCCGGCGCCATGGCGGCCGAGGTGGACTCCTCGGTGCGCATCATCACCGGCATCCAGCGCGACATCGAGCAGATCATGGGCGCGCTACCCGCCGGCGAGGCGCTCGATTTCGCCATCCTGACCCACATCCTCGGCGGCCAGCGCCATGCGCTCGACCTGCTCGAGATCCTGGAAGCGAAGCTTAAGGGAAGCCGCGGCGACTACAAGCGCGACTCGTCGCGCGCCCATCAGGCGTTGCTCGCGGTATCGCGCGAGATCGAAGCCGACGCG
>JBFXEP010000282.1:0-4836 GCA_050179995.1 Hyphomicrobium sp. | reverse complement strand
AGTTCGGCGCCACGGTGACGCTCGTCGACGAGGACACCGACGACAAGGTGAAATACCAGATCGTGGGCGACCTCGAGGCTGACGTGAAGAGCGGCAAGATCTCCATCTCGAGCCCGATCGCGCGCGCCCTCATCGGCAAGTCGAAGGGCGACACCGCCGAGGTCGTGACCCCCAAGGGCGCGCGCTCCTACGAGGTCATCAAGGTGGAATGGAAGTAGCGGCGCCCGATGCCGTCGCCTGGATCGGCGCGATGATCGTTCCGCCATGACGCCGCAGGGACGCAACGCGCGTTGCAGCCCATGCACCCGACGTCTACCTCACGGGGCAGGGGAAGCCGCGCACGTCCGCGGTGCACCACAGGAAAGACCGTAGCCGGCATGGCACCGCCGTTGGACGAACGATCGAGCAGCGACGCGCCCGGGAGCGCGCGGCCGCCTTCGGCGTTCGCCTACACGTCCTTCCGCCTCTACTGGCTGGCGCGCTTCCTCAACGGGTTTGCAACGCAGATCGTCTCCGTCGCCGTCGGCTGGCAGATCTACGACGAGACGCAGAATGCCTTCCTGCTCGGCCTCGTCGGCCTCGTGCAGTTCGCGCCTGCGGTCGTCCTGGTGCTGGTGACGGGCACGGTCGCCGACCGCTACAACCGCCGCATGGTCATGAGCCTCGCCATCGTGCTCGAGGCGTTCTGCGTGGCAGCGCTCGCGCTGTTCTGGATCGTGCATGCGGGCAAGGTCGGCCAGCATGGTGTCGTCTGGCCCGTGTTCGCCATCCTGACCCTGTTCGGCGTCTCCCGCGCCTTCCTGACGCCCGCCGTGCAGTCGCTCGCCGCCAACCTCGTGCCGCGGGAATCGTTCCCCAACGCCGTCGCCTGGAATACCTCGGCGATGCAGGCATCCTTCACCGTCGGCCCGGCCGTCGGCGGTCTCCTGTATGGGATCTCGTCGCAAGTCCCCTACGCCGTGGCCATCGCGCTCTTCGCCGCCGCCGCCGGGGCGACCCTCATGATCCCGAAGCCGCCGCAGCGGACCAGCAACGATCCGCCCTCGATCGAGACCATGCTCGCCGGCTTCCGCTACATCTGGTCGAACCCGGTCGTGCTCGGCGCCATCTCGCTCGACATGTTCGCCGTGCTGCTCGGCGGCGCGACGGCGCTGCTCCCCGTGTTCGCGCGCGACATTCTCGAGGTCGGCCCGTGGGGGCTCGGCTTCCTGCGCTCGGCAAGCGGCGTCGGAGCCCTCCTCATGGTGGTCTGGCTCGTGCGCAACCCGATCCCCGATCACGCCGGCAAGCTGATGTTCGCCAGCGTCGCCGTCTACGGCGCGGCCATCCTCGTGTTCGGCCTGTCGACCACGCTCTGGCTGTCGCTGCCCGCGCTCTTGATCATGGGCGCCGCCGACATGGTGAGCGTCAACGTGCGCTCGTCGCTGATCCAGCTCGCCACGCCCGACGATCTGCGCGGGCGCGTGACGGCGGTCAACAGCGTGTTCATCGGTGCCTCGAACGAGGTCGGCGAGTTCCGCGCCGGCACCATGGCCGCCTTCATCGGCGCCGTGCCGGCCGTGGTGATCGGCGGCGCCGGCACGCTCGCCATCACCGCGCTCTGGACCCGCCTCTTCCCCGCCCTCTACGCCAAGCGCAAGCTGACCTAGTTTCACTCTCCCCGCTTCCTTTCCTCTCCCGGGACGGGAGAGGTCGACGGCGAGCAGCAGCGAGCCGGCGGGTGAGGGACTTGCTCGGCCGCCACCGACGTTGAAGCGCGTCAAAAGCCCCTCATCCGCCCTTCCAGGGCACCCTCTCCCGTCCCGGGAGAAGGAAACTTCGCTGGGGCGTGCTGCACTACTCCTCCGCCTCCGTCAGCGCCACGCCGGGGGCGAGCTTGGCACGGCGGATGGCGAGGTTGGTTTTCACGCTCGCCACGTTGGGCGCGGCCGTGAGCTCCTTCAGGATGAAGTCCTGGAACGAGGGAAGGTCCGCCGCCACGCATTTGAGAACGTAGTCGCTCTCGCCCGCAAGCATGTAGGCCTCGCGCACGATGGGCCAGCCGAGCACCCGGTTCTCGAACGCGCGCAGGTCCGGCTCGGCCTGGCTGTGCAACCCGACCATGGCGAACGCGGTGAGCTCGAAGCCGAGCGCGCGCTCGTCGACGAGCGCTGTGTAGCCCTGGATCACGCCCGCATCCTCGAGCGCCCGCACGCGCCTGAGGCAGGGCGGCGCCGAAAGCCCGACCCGCTGCGCCAGCGCCACGTTGGTGAGCGCGCCGTCCGCCATCAGCTCGCGCAGAATTCGCCGGTCGGTGGCGTCGAGACGAAGGGCCATGCCATCCTCGAGGAAAGCCAGAGCATGTTCAGCAAAAGTGGGCACCGGTTTTGCGTAAGAACATGCTCGAAACCAAAGGCCTACCCCGGCCTACGCCAGCCGCGCAACAAATGCAAAGATTTCACGGCCCCCTGGATTAATCTATTGCGCACAACAGGCCCGCCGCCGTGGGCTCGACAACCGGGAAGGGACGGCCGAAGGTGTCGGCCATGAATGGACCGGCCGACACCTCCGACGCCATGGATGGGCATGCCAAGGGCCTCCTGGCGGGCGCCCGCGCCTGGATCGTGAGCGACGGAAAGGCCGGCCACGAGGCGCTGTGCCTCGGCGTGGCCGAGGCCCTGGGGCTCGCCGTCACGTGGAAGCGCGTCGCCCCGTCCGGCATCTGGCGCACGCTCGCCCCGTGGGGCCCCGTCGCCCCGCGCGAGCGCTTCGGCGCGCCCGGAACGCCATTTGCCCCGCCCTGGCCGGCCGTCGCGCTGGCCGCGGGCCGCACGACGACGCCCTACATCCGGGCGCTGAAGAAGAAGGCCGGCCTCAAGACCTTCACCGTCGTCATGATGGACCCGCGCACCGGGCCGGGCACGGCCGATCTCTTCTGGGTGCCGGAGCACGACAAGCGGCGCGGACCGAACGTGATCGCGACGCTCACGGCCCCGCACCCGTTCTCGCCCGCCCGCCTCGCGGAAATCCGCGCCAGACCCGATCCCGCGATCGCCGCGCTCCCGGCGCCCCGCGTCGCCGTGCTCGTCGGCGGCCCGAACGAGCGCTACGCCTATCCCGAGCCCGTCGTCGCGCGCCTCGCCCGCGCCGTGCGCTCGCTCGCGGCCCTCGGCGCCGGCCTCATGATCACCGTCTCCCGCCGCACGCCGCCCGCCCTGGTCGTGGCCCTCGAGGCCGCCGTCGCCGGCACCGGCGCCATCTTCTGGAAGGGCGAGGGGCCGAACCCCTACGCCGCCTTCCTCGCCCACGCCGACGCGATCCTCGTCACCGCCGACAGCACCAACATGGCGGGCGAGGCAGCGGTGACGGGAAAGCCCATCTACGTCTTCGAACCCGAGGGCGGCGCCGACAAGTTCAGAGCCTTCCATGCCGCCTTGCGCGAGCGCGGCGTGACGCGGCCCGCGCCGGACGTGTTCACGGAGATCGGCACGTGGAGCTATCGGCCGCTCTACGCCGCCACCGCCGTCGCCGACGAGATTGCGCTCCGCTGGCAGCGCCGCCGCGCCATGCTGCCGGGCTTGACCTAGAGTGCTTCCGGAAAAGCATGTCCTCGGGCTTGATCCGGGGATGGGAACCGGTGATGGCGAAGCCATGCAACCCAAAAGTCCGATAAGAAACACGACAAGACAAAGACTCTAGGATTTCCGCCGGGGGCTTTTCACGCGCATGACCAGCATCACAGCACAACCGCCGGCCGCCATCCGCGCCGGCGGCACGATCCCCGACCGGGGTGCGCTCTCGCTCCCCGGATATTTATGGCGCTGGGTCGAGATGGCGCTGCTGTTCGGCTTCGCACCCATCGTCATGATGTGGCTGGTGCACGGCGATCGCATTCCCATCGTCTCCGATTACATCCCCGCGGGCACCAAGATCCCGATCTTCGTCGCGCTGCTTCCGGTGCTGTTCATCGCTGCCTTCCTGCTCGTCATCGACCCCACGTTCCGGCTCCGCGACGAGCTGCGCCGTGGCATCGGCGCCCGCAATCTCCTGACCATCGTCATGGTCTTCCTGATCGCGGGCAGCGCCGCTGTGCTCTGGATCAAGGCTCACCATCCGGGCTGGTTCCTCGAGTTCCCGACCAACCGGCCGGAAACCTACACGCGCATCATGATCGCCTATCCGATCTTCTCGGTGGCAGCGCAGGAGCTGCTTTACCGCTCGTTCTTCTTCCACCGCTACGGACCGCTGTTCGGCACGCACGTGGGATTGATCGTGATCGCCAATGGGCTTCTGTTCGGCTTCGCCCACATCGTCATGGGCTCCGTCTTCGCCGTCGCCGCCACCGCGCTTGGCGGCATGATCCTCGCCGCGCGCTACGCCGTGACGCGCTCGTTCTGGGCGGTATTTCTCGAGCACACGCTGTGGGGCTGGCTCATCTTCACCATCGGCCTCGGCCGCTACTTCTTCACCGGGGTGTCGAATTTGTGAATCGGTCGCTTTGCTTCGGTGCTAGGGGTGTGACGCGTTCTCAGGATTGTTGTATCCTTAGGAACACGATTGTGATCGCCCGCTATGAAGCAGCTCTATCATGAAAGACAAATTTCCCGGGTATTACCGACCAAGCGAGGAAGAATTCGCCATCCTCTGGAAGGAATGCATTTTCGCTCTCGACGCGAATGTTTTGCTCAACTTGTATCGCTACCCGCAGACTGCCAGAGACGAACTTCTCAAAATTATTTCACGGGACCCGGAGCGCTTTTGGATACCCCATCAGGCGGCTCTCGAATTCCAGCGCAATCGCCTATCCGTCATCGCAGAGCAGAAAAACAAATTCCGTGAAGTGAGGAAAATCGTAGA
>JBFXEP010000281.1:0-4872 GCA_050179995.1 Hyphomicrobium sp. | reverse complement strand
CCGTAGAGCGTGATGCGCGCCTTCGCCATCGGACCTCGTGACCTCACAGCATCTCGGGTTTGAACTTGGCGCGTCGGCTGATGATCTTGCCCGCCACCATGAACACGCCGTCGCCCGTGTAGTGCAGGGTCTCGGGATGCTTGGGCGACGGGGCGACGTGCGCCTTCACCACCTCGAAGATGAAGAAGTTGTAGCGCGCGACGAGCGCGTCGTAGTGAATGCGGCACTCGAAGTTGGCGTGGCACTCGCCGATCAGCGGCGCGCCGACCTTGGCGGCTTTCTCCGCCGTGAGACCGAAGTGCGCGAACTTGTCGACCTCATACCCCTTCGTGTTCCCGATCCTGACCACGGTGTCGGTCAGCGCCGTCGTCGGCAGGTTGATGACGCACTGGCCGCTCTCGCGGATCATCTCATGACTGTGGTTGCCCTCCCAAATCATGCAGCCGATCAGCGACGGCGAAAACTCGAGCACCGTATGCCAGCCCATCGTCATGATGTTGGTGCGGCCTTGCCAAGCCGACGACACCAGCACGATCGGCCCCGGCTCGAGGTAGCGCCGCGCGTTCGAGACGGGGAAATCGCGCTTTGTCTGAAGCTTGGCCATACCCTGACATAGCCTCTCGGTCGAGAAACGCAACGCCACCTCTCCAGGCGCGCATCAAGCCGGGGCCGGCTCGCCGGACGTGCGCGCAAGGAGCGCGCTCGCCAGCGCGATCACCGGCGGGATCGCGAACGCGACCACCCCGATCATGACGAAAACGACCGCTGCCACCGCACATCCCGAGGCAAAGGCGGCGATCGCCGTGCCGAGGAAGCGAACGCGCGCCAGCGTCGCCTGCCGCTCCTCGGGCTCGAGCCCGCCGGCGAGCACGTCGGCGATGTCCATCATCATCTGCGTCGAGCTGCCGGTCATGATCGTCGTCGGCGGGGACTTCGCGAGATGCACGCGGTGCACTGCATTCTGGATGGCCATCGCCGCGACCAGGGCCATGCCCGTGACGACCGCCTGCCACCCGTCGCCGTCGCCGAACGGTCCCCAGCGAACCGCGAGAATCGCCCCGAGCGTCAGCAGGAGCACCTTGACCATAAGCAGCGTCGTGAAGCGCTCGGCGCCGCGCCGCGACACCTCGCGGCCGAGCAGGCGCACGAGCATGACGACGATGCAGAACACCGGCAGCGCGAGCAGCTTGGCCAGCGCGCCCGATGTGCCGAGCGCCAGCGCGGCGCCGAAGGTCACGAAGTTTCCCGTGACATGCGCCGTGAACAGCCCATGCAGCGCCAGAAACCCCGCCGTGTCGACATAGCCGGCGTTGAAGCTGAGCAGGAGAGGCACGGAGGGTCTCATGGAAAACTCCCTAGTCGATGAGGGGAACATGTGGCGCGGCCGTCCGCGGAAAAATGCCCATGAGGCGCGGATCGTCGAACACCTCGATCCAGAACGCAAACGGGCGGAACCCGCTGCGTTGATAGAATGCCAGCGCGCCCGGATGATCCAGGTGCGAGGTGTGCAGCCAAAGCCGCTCGATCGGGTGCGACCACGCGATGGCGAGCAGCCGCTGCATCATGTAGCGCCCGAGCCCCCGCCCGATCGCGCCTTCGACCAGACCGAAGAGCACGATCTCGCATTCGCCCGGCTGCCGGAAATCGAGCTCGATCAAACCGATCCGCTCGTCTCCGTCCTGCAACGCATAGATCTCCACCAAGGGATCATGCGCGAGGGCACGCAAGGCTTCGTCGGAAGCCTCATGGCGCGACGACCACAGCCAGTCCTCTCCGACCGCTCGCACGAGGTCGCGATAAAGGCCGAGATCCGGTGTCACGAGGCGCGGCAACGACAGCCCCGCGCGCTCCTGAGGAGGGCCAAGCGCAGGCCGCGCGCGCATCTCGACACACGTCACGGCGCTGACGAGTTGGCCCGGAGGCACGACGGCGAAGCCCGGCGGTTGAACGGGATAGGAGCGCGGCATGCAGGGATCTTTCTGACGGATGTGGCGAGTTCCGAGGCCCTGCTTACCGGCTCCGCCGCGACGACGCCACCACCCGGTCATGGCACGACGGCGGGTGTCCCAATTGGAAAGCAAGAATCGGAGTGCCTCCGCGCGCGATCGGCGCCATGATCCGCCCGACACCACGTGAGAGCTTGAGACAATGACCAAGACCCTGCGACACAACGCACTCGCCGTCGCCGACGATCCGCGATGGGCGCGCATCGCCGCCCGCGACAAGACGGCCGACGGCCACCTCTGGTACTCGGTGTCGACGACCGGCGTCTATTGCCGCCCGTCATGCCCGTCGCGGCTCGCCAACCCCAAGAACGTCATGCTCCACGACACGCTCGAAAGCGCACGCGCGACGGGCTTCCGTCCCTGCAAACGCTGCAATCCGGAAGGCGTCTCCATCGAATCCGAGAATGCCGTCCTGGTCGCCAAGGCGTGCCGCCTCATCGAGGAGAGCGAGGAGGAACCCGCGCTCGATCGCCTTGCGGATGCGGTCGGCTTGAGCGCGAGCTACTTCCATCGCCTGTTCAAGGCGGCGACCGGCCTCACGCCGAAGGACTATGCCGCCGCCCACCGCGCGAAGAACGTGCGCGAAGGCTTGACCTCCGGCAACTCGGTGACGGAGGCGATCCACGACGCCGGCTTCAACTCCAGCGGCCGCTTCTACGAGAAGTCGACCGGCATCCTGGGCATGACGCCGTCGCAATATCGCGCCGGCGGCGGGGGCGAGGAGATCAAGTTCGCCGTCGGCCAGACATCGCTCGGAGCCATCCTGGTCGCCTCGAGCAGGAAGGGCGTCGCGTCGATCCTGCTCGGCGACGATCCCGACACGCTCGTGCGCATCCTCCAGGACCGCTTCCCCAAGGCGCGCCTCATCGGCGCCGATCGCGACTACGAGGCGCTCGTCGCGCGCGTCGTCGGCTTCATCGAGCAGCCCGGGATCGGCCTCGACCTTCCGCTCGATGTGCGCGGCACGGCCTTTCAGCAGCGTGTCTGGCGCGCGCTGCAGGAGATCCCGGTCGGCGAGACGGTCTCCTACGCCGAGATCGCCCGGCGCATCGGCGCGCCGAAGGCGGCGCGCGCGGTGGCCGGAGCCTGCGCGGCCAACACCCTCGCCGTCGCCATTCCCTGCCACCGCGTCGTCCACGGCGACGGTTCGCTTTCGGGTTATGCCTGGGGCATCGAGCGCAAGCGCGCACTCCTCGATCGCGAGGCTGCAAAAAAATCACCGGCAGCGCGGCGTCCCATTTCAGCTCGGTCTCGCTGATCCTGGGCAATCTACTCCCACTCGATCGTGCCGGGCGGCTTGCTCGTCACGTCGTAGACCACGCGGTTGATGCCGCGCACCTCGTTGATGATGCGCGTCGCGGCGCGGCTGAGGAATCCCATATCGAAGGGGAAGAAGTCGGCCGTCATGCCGTCGACGCTCGTCACCGCGCGCAGGGCGAGCACATTGTCGTACGTGCGCCCGTCGCCCATGACGCCGACCGTGCGCACCGGCAGCAGCACGGCGAAGGCCTGCCAGATCGCGTCGTAGAGGCCGGCCTTGCGGATCTCGTCGAGATAGATGGCATCCGCCTTGCGCAGGATATCGAGCTTCTCGCGCGTGATCTCGCCGGGAATGCGGATGGCGAGCCCCGGTCCCGGAAACGGATGCCGCCCGACGAACGCGTCCGGCAATCCGAGCTCGCGGCCGAGCGCACGCACCTCGTCCTTGAAGAGCTCGCGCAGCGGCTCGACGAGCTTCATGTTCATGCGCTCGGGAAGCCCGCCGACGTTGTGATGCGACTTGATGGTGACCGACGGCCCGCCTGAGAACGACACGCTCTCGATCACGTCCGGATAGAGCGTTCCCTGCGCCAGGAATTCCGCCCCGCCGATTTTCGCCGCCTCGGCGTCGAACACGTCGATGAAATGCTTGCCGATGATCTTGCGCTTGGTCTCGGGATCGGACACGCCGGCGAGCGCATCGAGAAACTGCCCCGACGCATCCACGTGCACGAGCGGGATGTTGTAGTGGTCGCGGAAGAGCCCGACCACCTGCTCTGCTTCGCCGAGCCGCATCAGCCCGTGATCGACGAACACGCAGGTGAGCTGGTCGCCGATTGCCTCGTGGATGAGCACCGCCGCGACCGCGCTGTCGACGCCGCCCGAGAGCCCGCAGATGACGCGCCCCTTCCCCACCTGCGCACGGATCTTGGCGATCATCTCGCGCCGGTAGGCGGCCATGGTCCAATCGGATTGCAGACCCGCGATGCGATGCACGAAGTTCGAGAGCAGCTTGGCCCCGTCCGGCGTGTGCACCACCTCGGGATGGAACTGCACGGCATAGAACCGCCGCCGCTCGTCGGCGACCGCCGCGAACGGCGCATTCTCGCTCGTGGCAATGATCGAGAAACCTTCCGGCAGCCGCGTGACGCGGTCGCCATGGCTCATCCACACCTGATGATGCTCGCCTTCGGCCCAGGCGCCATCGAACAGCGGGCTCGGTTTGGCGACGGTCAGCACCGCGCGCCCGAACTCGCGATGATGCCCGCTCTCGACCTTGCCGCCGAGCTGCTCGGCCATGGTCTGCTGCCCGTAGCAGATGCCGAGCACCGGAATGCCGGCCTCGAACACGGCGTCCGGCGCACGCGGGCTTCCCGCCTCCGGCACCGAAGCCGGGCCGCCCGAGAGGATGACGGCCGCGGGCTTCAGCCGCGCAAAGGCCGCCTCGGCCTGCTGGAAGGGGTGGATTTCGCAATAGACGCCGGCCTCGCGCACACGCCGCGCGATGAGCTGCGTCACCTGGCTGCCGAAATCGATGATCAGGACGGTCGAGGACATGAAGTGAGGGGCCTCCCGCTGCAAAAAGGGGGTAGACCACCCCTCTTTC
>JBFXEP010000280.1:0-4892 GCA_050179995.1 Hyphomicrobium sp. | reverse complement strand
AGCTACATCTTCAACACGACCATCCAGGGCATCGAGAAGGCCGACGTCATCCTGCTCGTCGGCACCAACCCGCGCCTCGAGGCTGCGGTGCTCAATGCCCGCATCAGGAAGCGCTGGCGCCAGGGCGTGGTGACGGTGGCCCTCGTCGGCGAGCGGGTCGATCTCACCTACCACTACAACTACCTGGGCGCCGGCGGGCAGACCCTGCGCGAGATCGCCGACGGCGGCCATCCGTTCGCCGCCAAGCTCGCCGAGGCCAAGGCCCCCGTGATCATCGTCGGCGCGGCCGCCATCGCCCGCCCCGATGGCCGCGCCGTGCTCGCCGCCGCGGCGCGCATCGCCGTCGCCGCCATGGCCGGCAAGGAGGGCTGGAACGGCTTCAATGTTCTCCACGCCGCTGCGTCGCGTGTCGCCGGCCTCGACCTCGGCTTCGTGCCCGGCAAGCCCGCCACGGCCAGCGTTGAGAGCTTCGTCGCGGCCGCCGGCAAGGGTGACCTCGACGTCCTCTTCCTGCTCGGCTCGGACGACATCGACATGTCCCGCCTCGGCAAGACCTTCGTCGTCTATCAGGGCAGCCACGGCGATGCCGGCGCGCATCGCGCCGACGTGATCCTGCCCGGCGCCACCTACGCCGAGAAGAGCGCCACCTACGTCAACACCGAGGGCCGTGCGCAGATGACGGCGCGCGCCGCCTTCCCGCCCGGCGAGGCGCGCGAGGACTGGACCATCATCCGCGCCTTGTCGCCGCTCGTCGGGCACACGCTGCCCTACGATCAGGTCAGCGTGCTGCGCGCCGCCATGTACAAAGATGCGCCGCAGCTCGCCGCCCTCGATCATGTGCAACCCGCGCCGGCCGACGTTCTCTCCGTGCTGGCGAGCGGAAAGGGCACTGTCGCCGATACGCCGTTCGGCGTCGCCGTGCGCGACTTCTATCTGACGAACCCCATCGCGCGCGCCTCGGCCGTCATGGCCGAGATGAGCGCCTTGAGGAAGGCCGCCGGCAAAGCGCCCGGCCTGGCCGCGGCCGAATAGGGAGCGGATGAGCCGCATGTCGAGCGAGACGATCACCATGCTCTGGGACTACGGCCTCTGGCTCGCCATCGCCGTCGGCCTGTCGCTGCTCGTGCTGGTCGGCCTCCTGCTCTGCGTCGCCTTCCTCTTGCTCATGGACCGCAAGGTGTGGGCCGCCGTGCAGATGCGCCGCGGCCCGAATGTCGTCGGCCCCTTCGGCCTCTTCCAATCCTTCGCCGATCTCCTGAAGTTCGTCTTCAAGGAGCCCGTCATTCCCGCCGGCGCCGACAAGGGCGTGTTCCTCCTGGCGCCGCTCGCCACCGCCACTTGCGCGCTTGCCGCCTGGGCCGTCATCCCCATGAGCAAGGATGGCTGGGGTACCTGGGTCATCTCCGACTTGAATGTCGGCGTGCTCTACCTGCTCGCCATCTCGTCCTTGGGCGTCTACGGCGTCATCATGGGCGGCTGGGCCTCGAACTCGAAGTACCCGTTCATGGGCAGCCTGCGCTCCGCCGCGCAGATGATCTCCTACGAGGTCTCGCTCGGCTTCGTCGTCATCACCGTGCTGCTGCTCGTCGGCTCCCTCAATCTCGCGACCGTGGTCACGGCGCAGGCCTCGGGCGTCGGCACCTGGCTCGGCCTGCCGGTCGCTTCCGCGCTCGACTGGAACTGGCTGCCGCTGTTGCCGATGTTCGTCATGTTCTTCATCTCGACCCTCGCCGAGACCAACCGCCCGCCGTTCGACCTCGTCGAGGCCGAGAGCGAGCTCGTCGCCGGCTTCATGGTCGAGTATTCGTCGACGCCCTATCTCCTGTTCATGCTCGGCGAGTACGTCGCCATCACCACCATGTGCGCGCTGGCGACCATCCTGTTCCTCGGCGGCTGGCTGCCGCCCGTGGACGTCTGGCCGCTGAACGCCGTGCCCGGCATCCTCTGGTTCGCGGCCAAGGTGGTCTTTATGTTCTTCATGTTCGCCATGGCCAAGGCGATGGTGCCGCGCTATCGCTACGACCAGCTGATGCGCCTCGGCTGGAAGGTGTTCCTGCCGCTGTCGCTGCTGATGGTAGTCGTCGTGGCGGGCGTTCTGCAGTATCTGAGAGCGGCATAGGAGAGAGCTGATGCGGGCGGCTCAAGGATTGAAATCGCTGTTCCTCGCCGAGTTCGTCTCGGCGTTCTTCCTCGCCATGCGCTATTTCTTCGCCCCGAAGAAGACCCTGAACTATCCCTTCGAGAAGGGGCCGCTCTCGCCCCGCTTCCGCGGCGAGCACGCCTTGCGCCGCTACCCGAACGGCGAGGAGCGCTGCATCGCCTGCAAGCTCTGCGAGGCCATCTGCCCCGCCCAGGCCATCACCATCGAGGCCGGCCCCCGCCGCAACGACGGCACGCGCCGCACCACCCGTTACGACATCGACATGGTGAAATGCATCTACTGTGGCCTCTGCCAGGAGGCCTGCCCGGTCGACGCCATCGTCGAGGGGCCGAATTTCGAGTTTGCGACCGAGACGCGCGAGGAGCTCTACTACTCGAAGGAGCGCCTGCTCGCGAACGGGGACCGGTGGGAGCGCGAGCTGGCGAAGAACCTCGCGCTCGACGCGCCGTACCGGTGATGATCTCCCTCTCCCCATCTCTGCGCGGTCCTTGCCGCGCACAGATGGGGAGAGGGTCGGGGTGAGGGGCAGAAACTGGCGCTGCGGTGCTTGGCTGCCCCTCACCCTAGCCCTCTCCCCGCAGACGGGGAGAGGGGACGTGGAGGGGAAATGGCACTGACGGCGATCTTCTTCTATCTCTTCGCAATCCTGGCGCTGGCCTCCGGGGCGATGGTGATCGTCGCCAAGAACCCGGTGCACGCCGTGCTGTTCCTGATCCTCACCTTCTTCAACGCGGCCGGCCTCTTCATCCTGCTCGGCGCCGAGTTCCTCGCCATGCTGCTCGTCATCGTCTACGTCGGCGCGGTGGCGGTGCTGTTCCTGTTCGTCGTTATGATGCTGGACGTGGACTTCGCCGAGTTGCGCGCCGGCTTCATCAAGAACGCGCCGGTGGGGCTTCTGGTCGGCGGCGTGGTGCTCGCCGAGCTGGTGCTCCTCGTCCTGGCGCGCGGGGCGGCGCCCGTCACGCCCGGCCTTGCGGCGTCTCCCATTCCGCTGGGCATGACCAACACCGAGGCGCTCGGGCAGGTCCTCTACACGAAGTACGTCTACATCTTTCAGGGGGCGGGACTTGTCCTGCTCGTCGCCATGGTCGGCGCCATCGTGCTGACCTTGCGCCACAAGGAGGGCGTCAAGCGCCAGTCCATTGCCGCCCAGGTGGCGCGCGGACCGGCGACTGCGGTCGCCATGGTCAAGGTCGCCTCCGGCGGCGCCAAGATCCCCGAAGCGGCGAAGCAGTAGGTAGTCGAGGGGCGGCGAGGGGCAAGCGCAAGACATGGAAATCGGGCTCGGACACTACCTCACCGTCGCCGCGTGCCTGTTCACGCTCGGCATGTTCGGCATCTTCCTGAACCGCAAGAACGTCATCATCATCCTGATGTCGGTCGAGCTGATGCTCTTGGCCGTCAACATCAACTTTGTCGCCTTCTCGCACTTCCACGCCGATCTCGTCGGCCAGGTGTTCGCGCTCTTCGTGATGACGGTCGCCGCCGCCGAGGCGGCCATCGGCCTCGCCATCATCGTCGTCTATTTCCGCAACCGCGGCTCCATCGCGGTTGAGGACATCAACATGATGAAGGGCTGAGCGTGGGCAGCAGGCAACGGGCAACAGGCAACAGGATGGATGCGCGGCTTGCGCGCGAGGCAGCACGGCCGCTCGCTGCCCGCTGCCTGCTGCCCGAGGGAATCCAATGATCTACGCCTTGATCGTCCTCCTGCCGCTCGCCGGCGCGCTGATCGCCGGCCTGTTCGGCCGCCTGATCGGACCGCGCCCCTCTGAGATCATCACCACCGCGCTGCTGATGATCGCCGCGGCACTCTCGTGGATTGTCTTCGTCCGCGTCGGCTTCGACGGCGAGACGGCGCGTGTGCCGCTGCTGCGCTGGGTCACCTCGGGTGAGCTCGACACCGCGTGGGCGCTCCGCATCGACACGTTGACCGCCGTCATGCTGGTCGTCGTCAACACGGTCTCCGCCCTGGTGCACCTCTACTCGATCGGCTACATGCAAGAGGATGACAGCCGCCCGCGCTTCTTCGCCTACCTGTCGCTCTTCACCTTCGCCATGCTGGCGCTGGTCACCAGCGACAACCTGCTGCAGATGTTCTTCGGCTGGGAGGGCGTCGGCCTCGCCTCCTACCTCTTGATCGGCTTCTGGTACAAGAAGCCCGAGGCCAATGCGGCGGCCATCAAGGCCTTCGTCGTCAACCGCGTCGGCGACTTCGGTTTCGCGCTCGGCATCTTCGGCCTCTTCGCGGTGATGGATTCCATCAACCTCGATGCCGTGTTCGCGGCGGCCCCCGATCAGGTCGGCAAGACGTTCTCGTTCCTCGGCTACCAGGTCGACATCCTGACCACCATTTCGCTCTTGCTCTTCATGGGCGCTATGGGCAAGTCGGCGCAGTTCCTGCTGCACACCTGGCTGCCCGACGCCATGGAGGGCCCGACGCCGGTCTCGGCCCTGATTCATGCCGCGACCATGGTGACGGCCGGTGTGTTCATGGTCGCGCGCCTGTCGCCGATCTTCGAGCTGGCCCCCACGGCGCTCGAGGTCGTGACCCTGGTCGGCGCCATCACCGCCTTCTTCGCCGCCACCGTCGGTCTGGTCCAGAACGACATCAAGCGCGTCATCGCCTATTCGACCTGCTCGCAGCTCGGCTACATGTTCGTCGCCTGCGGCGTCGGCGCCTACGCGGCCGGCATCTTCCACCTCTTCACGCACGCGGCCTTCAAGGCGC
>JBFXEP010000279.1:0-4895 GCA_050179995.1 Hyphomicrobium sp. | reverse complement strand
CCGATCGCGCCGCCCGCGACATCGCCGACCCGCACGGAAAACGCCCCGAGGACTACCTAAGCTGCTTTCGCGAGATCGATGAGATCATTGATCAAGTCGCCGCCGGGGCCGATGCCACGAAGTAGCCGCAACGCGTTTACCAAACATTAAGCAATCCCTCGACCCACAGCCTACAAACGATGCAGTGTGGTCCTGCAGGGATAGGGCTGGGTGCGGCTTGGTACTCCTCAACAAAACCGCTCTCAAAACGGCGTGTGTGCAACGCGCCGTCGGCCAGCCTGCGCGCGGTCGGGATTAGGCATCTTCATCCGATTTGCGCTGGCGCGGGGATGCACGTTGCAAGCCTTCGGGGCGGGATATCCATGATTTCAGTTGGCGTAATTGGCTACGGGTACTGGGGGCCGAATCTGGCCCGCAATTCCGCGGAGGCATCCGGAACATCGCTCGCGGCGGTGGCCGACTTCTCGCCCCAGGCGCTGCAGCGCGCCGGTAAGCGCTATCCCGGCATCAAGCTCTATTCCGACCCGAGCGAGCTCATCGCCGATCCCGCGGTCGACGCCGTGATGATCGCCACCCCGGTTTCGACGCACTTCGATCTCGCGCTCGCCGCGCTCCAGGCCGGCAAGCATGTCTTCGTCGAGAAGCCGATGACGCGCACCGCCAGGGAATCGCGCATCCTCATCGCCGAGGCGGCGCGCCGCAACCTCACGCTCATGGTCGATCACACGTTCGTCTACACGCCGGCCGTGCGCAAAATTCGCGAGTTCATCGACACGGGCAAGCTGGGCGACCTCTATTACTACGACTCGACGCGGGTGAATCTCGGCCTGTTCCAGAGCGACGTGAACGTCATGTGGGACCTCGCCGTCCATGACTTCTCGATCCTCGAATACCTCCTCGACGGGCAGCAGCCGACCGCGGTTTCCGCCGGCGGCACGCGGCACATCGCCGGCCGCCCCGAGAACATGGCGCACGTGACGCTCTACTACGACTCCGGCACCGTGGCCCACCTGAACGTCAACTGGCTTGCCCCCGCCAAGATCCGCCAGACGCTGATCGGCGGCAGCAAGAGCATGATCATCTACGACGACCTCGAGCCGTCCGAGAAGATCAAGGTCTACGATCGCGGCGTCGATCTCGAGCCGCGCGGCAAGGAGCAGGAAGCCCAGCTCCGCGTCTCCTATCGCATGGGCGACATGTGGGCGCCGCAGCTCACGGTTCGCGAGGCGCTGCTCGATGAGATCGAGCACTTCGCCAGCTGCATCAACGCCGGCACCGTCCCGCTGACGAGCGGGCAGAGCGGTCTCGGCGTGGTGGAGATGCTCGAGGCGGCGACGCTCTCGATGCAGCGCCGCGGCGCACCGATCGAGCTCGGCGAATTCAGGATCGCCTCGTGATCCCGTTTCTCGATCTCAAAGCCCAGTACGCCGCCATCGGCCCCGACCTCGAGAAGGCCGCCGTCGAAGCCCTGCGTTCTGGCGAGTTCGTCCTCGGCTCGAAAGTGGCCGCGTTCGAGAAGAACTTCGCAACCTACTGCGGGGCGAAGGAGGCAATTGCCGTCAACACCGGCACCTCCGCCCTGCACCTGGCGCTCCTCGCTCTCGACGTCGGTCCCGGCGACGAGGTGATCACGGTCTCCATGACCTTCGTCGCCACCGTGGCCGCCATCCGCTACACGGGCGCCAAGCCCGTGATGGTGGACATCGACCCCGTCACCTGGACCATGGACCCGGGCCAGCTTGAGCACGCAATCACGCCGCGCACCAAGGCCATCGTCCCCGTCCATCTGCATGGCCGCCTCGCCGACATGTCGGCTATCCTCGCCATCGCCGAGAAGCACGGGCTTCCGGTGGTGGAGGACGCCTGCCAGGCGCACGGCGCCGAGCAAGACGGACGGCGCGCCGGCGCGTTCGGCACCATCGGCTGCTTCAGCTTCTACCCCGGCAAGAACCTCGGGGCCTGCGGCGAGGGCGGCGGCATCGTCACCGACCGCGCCGACATCGCCACCCGCCTGCGCCAGATGCGCGATTGGGGCCAGTCGGCGCGCTACTACCACGACTATCCCGGCTTCAACTACCGCATGGACGGCGTCCAGGGGGCCATGCTTGACGTCAAGCTGACCCACCTGCCCGAGTGGACCGCGAAGCGCCAGTCCGTCGCCCGCCAATACGAGGAGCTGCTCGGCGGCGGCCCCGTCGCCACCCCGCTGCCCGCCAAGGACCGCGAGCACGTCTGGCACGTCTACGCCATCCGCTCGCGCGCGCGGGACTGGCTGCAGGAAGAGCTCAAGGCGGCGGGCGTAGCGACCAACATCCACTACCCGCGCCCCGTCCACCTGCAGAAGGTGCACGCCGACCTCGGCTATGGCGTGGGCAGCTTCCCGGTGAGCGAGGCCTTCGCCGCCGAGACGCTGTCGCTGCCGATGTATCCGGAACTCGAGCGCGCCCAGATCGAGCACGTTGCCAACGCGGTGCGGGAGATTGCCGCGCGGGAGCCGCTGCAGGCGTCGGCGGCCTAGACCATGATCGCTTCGGATCCTAGTCGCTCCGATCGCCGCGCCACCTAACCAGGCGCGGCGTGAATCGGCAGCGCGGATAAAGTTCGAAAGCGTGACTCATCGGTCTCAGCAATAGCCTTGAGCGCGATCGCGCTTAAGGCCGCCGACGACCCAAAGCAGGAAGCGTTCGGAGCTTCGCCTTTAACCGCGTCGCAGGATGAACCGACTGCGCAAATCCGCGCTGCTGTAGGCTGCGTCGGGACTGGTGCCTCTACGGCAAAAGGCGTAAGAGTCGCGGCCGATCAGCATACGCTGATTGCAGGACATGACGGCGCACAGTCCGGGATCGGGGAAAGATGGCGTCTAGCTCTGAGGCCAACGAAACTGCAGGCGCTATGCCGGCGAGCGTGCTGACGGCCCTCGCGGGGAGGCGCGTGCTCATCACGGGCGGCGCGGGCTTCGTCGGCTCCCACGTCGCCGACATCCTGGCCGGAGCCGGCGTCGAGAGCATCGTCATCCTCGACAACATGGTGCGCGGCCGGCTCGAGAACCTCGCGTCCGTCCTGCCCGCAGGCAATGTCCGGGTCGTGACCGGCGACATCCGGGACACGCCGCTGCTGGCCAGCCTCGTGCGCGACTCAGATCTGGTGTTCCACCTCGCAGCCCTCCGCATCACGCAATGCGCCGCCGAGCCGCGCGCCGCCATCGAGACCATGATCGACGCCACGTTCGAGCTGGTCGAGGCTTGCCGCCAGGCTGCCGTGAAGAAGATCGTCTACGCCTCCTCGGCCTCCGTCTACGGCATGGCCTCCTCGTTCCCGACCCGCGAGGATCACCACCCCTACGCCAACCGCACCCTCTACGGTGCGGCCAAGGTGTTCGGCGAGGGCCTGCTCCGCGCCTACAACGACATGTACGGCCTCGACTACATCGGCCTGCGTTTCTTCAATGTGTACGGTCCCCGCATGGACGTGCACGGCAAGTACACCGAGGTCCTGGTGCGCTGGATGGAGCGCCTCGAGGCCGGCGAGCCGCCGCTCATTTTCGGCGACGGCCAACAGACCATGGACATGCTGCACGTCCGCGACGTGGCCCGCGCCTGCGTGCTCTCGGCGGCCGCGCCCGCGAGCGACGTCGTGCTCAACGTTGGCGGCGGCACCGAGACCTCCCTCCTGGAGCTGGCCATCAAGCTCTCCGAGGTGATGGGACGGCCGGACATGAAGCCCGAGTTCCGGCCCGAGCGAGCCGTCAACCCGGTGCCGAAGCGGCTTGCCGACGTCGCCACCGCCCGCGATCTGATCGGCTTCGAGACCGTCATTCCCCTCGAGGCGGGTTTGAGCGAGCTCGTTGACTGGTGGCGCGAGGAGCGCGGCAACCTCGTCCTGCCGGTGCAGGCCACCGCATGATTCCGATTGCCAAGCCGCTGGTCGGCGACGAGGAGGCCGAGGCGGCCGCCGAGGTCATTCGCTCCGGCTGGCTGACGCAGGGCCCGCGCGTCAAGGCGTTCGAGGCGGAGTTCGCGGCCCTCGTCGGCGCCGAGCACGCGACCGCCGTCTCCAATTGCACCACCGCGCTGCATCTCGCGCTGCTCGCCGCCGGCGTCGAGCCGGGCGACGAGGTCATCGTCGCCAGCCACACCTTCATCGCCTGCGCCAACGCCATCCGCGAGTGCGGCGCGACGCCGGTGTTCGTCGACATCGACCCCGCGACCTTCAACATGGACCCGGCCGCGGTCGAGGCGGCCATCGGCCCGGCCACCGCAGCCCTCATGGTCGTGCACCAGATGGGCATGCCGGCCGACCTCAACGCCATCCTCCCCATCGCCGAGAAGCACGGGCTTGCGGTGGTCGAGGATGCGGCCTGCGCGCTCGGCTCCGAGATCATGATCGGCAACGAATGGCACCAGGTCGGCGCCCCGCACGGCGACGTGGCGTGCTTCTCGCTCCACCCGCGCAAGGTTGTGACCACCGGCGACGGCGGTGTCGTCACCACGCGGCACGCGGACTGGGACGCCAAGGTCCGCCTCCTGCGCCAGCACGGCATGAGCGTCCCCGACACGGTGCGCCACGCCAGCAACCAGGTGATTTTCGAGAGCTACCCCATCGCCGGGTTCAACTACCGCCTGACCGACATGCAGGCGGCCGTCGGGCGCGAGCAGCTGAAGCGTCTGCCGGGCATCGTGCGCCGCCGCCGCGAGATCGGCGCCACCTATGCGCAACGGCTCGCCGCCGAGGTGCCGGAGGTCGAGCCGCCGGCCGAGCCCTCCTGGGCCCGCACCAACTGGCAGAGCTACTGCGTGCGTCTGCCGCGCGGCGTGGATCAGCGCGACATCATGCAGCGCATGCTCGACAAGGGCGTCTCGACGCGCCGCGGCATCATGTGCATTCACCGCGAGCAG
>JBFXEP010000278.1:0-4897 GCA_050179995.1 Hyphomicrobium sp. | reverse complement strand
TTCGTCGAGAGCTCGTCGGTCTCGATCGTGCTCAATCTCACGCTGGCGGCGGCGATCTTCGTCGGCTTCGCGCTCGGCTATCACAACGAGTCCGAAGGCGGCATCGTGCAGGCGATCGGCGTGTTTGTGGCCGGCGTGCTGCAGCTCTGGCTGCTGATCGACGGGCTTCGCCGCAACAACTTCACGCTCAAGCTCAGGCGTCCGCGCATGACGGAGCGCGTGCGCCGCCTGATCACTCTTGGGATTCCAGGAATCATCGCGGGCGGCGTGACGCAGCTCAACATCATGATCGGGACCGTGATCGCCTCGCAGCAGCCCGGCGCGGTGTCGCAGCTCTACTACGCGGACCGGCTCTACGAGCTGCCGCTCGCCATCGTCGGCATCGCCATCGGCGTCGTGTTGCTGCCGGATGTGTCGCGGCAACTCCGGGCCGGCAACCATGCTGGCGTGCTCGACAGCCAGAACCGTTCGCTCGAGTTCGCGATGCTGCTCACGGTGCCGGCGGCGGTGGCGCTGGCGGTGGTGCCGGAGCCGATCGTCAAGGTGCTGTTCGAGCGCGGCGCGTTCATGGCGTCGGACACGGCTGCTACGGCGGCGGTGCTGGCGATCTTCGCGCTCGGGTTGCCGTCGTTCGTCATGATCAAGGTGTTCTCGCCCGCCTATTTCGCGCGCGAGGACACGCAGACGCCGATGCGCTACGCGACCATCAGCCTCGTCGCCAACACGGTGGGGTCGGTCGTGCTCTTCTATGTGTTCCGCGAGGCGGGCGCCCTGCCGCAGCTCGGCATCGCTGTGGCGACGACTCTCGGCGGATGGCTCAATGCGGGGCTGCTCTGGGGGACGCTCGTCAAGCGCGGGCATTTCGTGCTCGATCGCCGCATGGGGCGGGCGTTCGCGTCGATTCTCATCGCCTCCGTCGTGATGGGGGCGGCCCTGATCGCGGCCGCGCATTATCTGGCGCCGTTCTTTGCGACCGAGCGCGGACTGGCGGTGCACTTGCTCGCGCTCTCCGCGCTGGTCGGGGCGGGGCTCGCCGTCTACGCCGTGATCGTGCTCGCCGCCGGGACCATCAGTTTGCGGCATCTCAGCAAGCTCCTTCGGCGCGGATGACGACGGGCCTTGCGCAAGCCCCTCCCGCGCGCCATAACGCCCGCAATTCGCGAGGGGAACGACCACAGATGAAACTCAAGGAGCGCGTATTCTCGGGCATGCAGCCCACGGGAAGCCTGCATCTCGGCAACTATCTCGGCGCCATGGTGCAATGGATCGAGATGCAGAAGACGCACGAATGCATCTACTGCGTCGTCGACCTGCATGCGATCACCGTGTGGCAGGACCCTACGGAGCTTCGCCACGCGATCCGGCAGGTGACGGCGGCCTATATTGCGTCGGGCCTCGATCCCAAGAAGAGCATCCTGTTCAACCAGAGCCAGGTGGCGGCGCACGCGGAGCTGGCGTGGATCTTCAATTGCGTCGCCAGGCTCGGCTGGCTCAACCGCATGACGCAGTTCAAGGAGAAGGCCGGCAAGGATCGCGAGGCGGCCTCCGTCGGCCTCTATGCCTATCCGAACCTGATGGCGGCGGACATTCTCGCCTATCGCGCAACGCACGTGCCGGTGGGTGAGGACCAGAAGCAGCATCTTGAGCTCGCGCGCGACATCGCGCAGAAGTTCAACAACGACTTCCGCGAGAGCATCGAGGCCAAGGGTTACGCGGACGGGCTCTTCTTCCCGCAGCCGGAGCCGGTGATCACGGGGCCGGCGACGCGCGTGATGAGTCTCCGCGACGGCACCAAGAAGATGTCGAAGTCGGACCCGTCGGAGCAGTCGCGTATCGCGCTCACGGACGACGCGGAAGCAATCGCCAACAAGGTGAAGCGGGCGAAGACGGACCCCGATGCGCTGCCGTCGGAGGTCAAGGGACTCGCGGGCCGTCCGGAAGCGGAAAATCTGCTCGGCATCTATGCCGCCGTCACCGGGCGCACGCTCGAGGCGGTGGTGGCGGAGGTCGGCGGGCAGCAGTTCTCGGCGTTCAAGAAGCTGCTTTCGGACGCGCTCGTCGCCCGCATCGTGCCGATCGGCGACGAGATCCGCCGGCTGATGGGGGACGCGGCGGAGATCGACCGCGTGCTGGCGGACGGCGCGTCGCGGGCACGCGCCATCGCCAACCCGATCATGGACGAGGTGCGCGACATCGTCGGGTTCATCCGTAGCTAGTCTCCCTCTCCCCGCAAGCGGGGAGAGGGATTGGCGGTCTGTTGTGGTTGTCGCTCCGGCGTGGCAGCATCGCGGCATGACGCTGACGTACCGCAAACGCCGCTCATTCGAGCCCGGACATGTCCGGAAGTTCCTGCTCATCGTCGACGAGAGCCCGGAGGTCGAGAGCGCTCTCTATTATGCCGCGGCGCGCGTGGTGCGCTCGTCCGGCACCATCCTCATGCTCTATGTCATCGAGCCGCAGGACTTCCAGCACTGGGCCGGCGTCAAGCAGGTGCAGATCGAGGAGGAGACGCTCAAGGCGCGCGCTCTCTTCCGGCTGCTCCGGCGCAAGCTGCATCTGGTCGGCTTCGAGAACATCGTCTGCGAGGAACTGATCCGCGAAGGCGTCAAGGCGGACGAGATCATGGGGGCGATCGCCGAGGACGAGGATGTGTCGATCCTGGTGCTCGGGGCCTCGACCGATCCCAAGGGGCCTGGGCCGCTGGTGTCGATGATCGCCGCGGGGTCGGTCGCGGGTGCGTTCCCCATCCCAATCACCGTGGTGCCGGGAAATCTGGCCTTCGAGGACATCATCGCGCTGGCGTGACGGCACTTTCTGCGGCAGAGAAACCCCGATGCCAGGGCTAGACAATGCCTCCCTGGTTTCCTATTTTCTGGAATAATTCTAAAGAGGTTGTCCGCGGCGTGCGCCGCGAGCAGGAGACGACGACATGTTCATTCAGACCGAGGCGACACCGAACCCTCAGACGCTGAAGTTCATCCCCGGCAAGCCCGTGCTGGACGAGGGGACGGCGGACTTCCGCGCCAAGACCGAGGCATCGGCCTCGCCGCTGGCCAAGCGCCTGTTCGACATCGACGGTGTGGCCGGCGTGTTCCTCGGCTCGGATTTCATCTCGGTGACCAAGACGGACGCCGAGTGGCAGCATCTGAAGCCGATGATCCTCGGCGCCATCATGGAGCACTACATGTCGGGCGCGGCCGTCGTCGACGGCGAGGGCGCCAACGACGAGGCGGACGGCGCCTACGCGGCCGAGGACGCCGACGTGGTGGCTACCATCAAGGAGCTGCTCGAGACGCGGGTGCGGCCGGCGGTGGCGCAGGACGGCGGCGACATCACCTTCGCCGGCTTCCGCGACGGCATCGTCTACCTGCACATGCGGGGCGCCTGCTCGGGCTGCCCGAGCTCGACAGCGACGCTGCGCCATGGCATCGAGAACCTGCTCAAGCACTTCTGTCCAGAAGTGGAAGAGGTGCAGGCGGTCTAGTCTCCGCTCACTCCGAAACCCCGCTTATTCGGCGGGGTTTTCTTTTTTTGGAGATTGCCGATGTCCGCTGCCATCGATCAAGCTGCGCTCGACCAAATCTTCATCTCCGCGCGCACGCACGTTGCGTGGCGGGACGAGCCGGTCAGCGATGCGCTTCTCGTCGAGATCGTCGATCTCATGAAGCTCGGGCCGACGAGCGCCAACTGCTCGCCGGCGCGCATCGTGTTCGTGCGCTCTTCCGAGGCCAAGGCCAGGCTCGAGCCGCTGCTCTCGGAGGGCAACCGGGCCAAGACGATGGCGGCGCCGGTGACGGCGATCCTCGGCTACGATCTCGAATTCTACGAGAAGCTGCCGCGCCTTTTTCCGCACACGGACGCTCGCAGCTGGTTCGCGGGCAAGCCCGAGCATATCCGCGAGACGGCGTTCCGGAATGGGACGCTGCAGGGCGCGTACCTGATCATGGCCGCGCGCGCCCTCGGCCTCGATTGCGGGCCGATGTCCGGCTTCGATCAGGACGGCGTCACCGCCGCCTTCTTCGCCGGCACGGCGGTGCGGGCAAACTTCCTGTGCAATCTCGGCTATGGCGATGGTGCAAAGCTGCGGCCGCGGGCGCCGCGTCTCCCGTTCGAGGAGCTGGCGCAAATCGTTTGAGTGCGCCGCTGAAAGCGCTCGTCGGAAGATGGGCTTCGCGCTATATGCTCGTGACATGAATACGCTCGCATTCGATACGTGCTTCGGCGCCTGCTCGGTCGCGGCCAGCTGGCGCGTGGGCGCGCGTGCCGGGATCGTGTCGCGCTTCGAGCGGCTGCAGCGTGGCCATGCGGAACTGCTCGCGCCGATGATCGAGGCCGTGATGGGCGAAGCGCCGTTCGACTTCGATGCGCTCGAGCTGATCGTCGTTACGACAGGTCCGGGGACGTTCACGGGGCAGCGCGTCGGCATCGCCGCGGCGCGGGCCCTTGCGCTAGCGACGGGCGCGCGCGTCGGTACGCTTTCGAGCCTCGCGGTCATGGCGTATACGGCGCGCGAGGAGCTTGGCGCGGACGTCGACGGGCGGGCGATTGCCGTTGCGGTTGATGCGCGGCGCGGTGAGGTCTATTTCCAGCGTTTCGCGGGGCCCGATCTCGAGCCGACCGGCCCGCCCGAGCTTGTCCGACCGCACGCGGCGGTGCCCGCCCTCGACGGGGAGACGATCATTGTCGGCTCCGGCGCGGAGCAGGTCGTCGCCGAGGCGCGTGCGCTCGGCACCTCTGCCGTGGCCCGGCTCGCGGTTCTCGAGCCGGATGTGCGCACTATCCCAGCTGGCACGGTCGCGCCCGCGGCCGCCATGCCACGGCCGCTCTATCTCCGCGCACCGGACGCAGTTCCGCAGGAGCGGCCAGGTCTCGCGAGGGTGCCATGAGCGACAGCGCG
>JBFXEP010000277.1:0-4906 GCA_050179995.1 Hyphomicrobium sp. | reverse complement strand
CGGAAAGCCTCTAGGTCCTTGTCTTGTCGTGCTTCTTATCGGACTTGGTTGCTCGCATGGCTTCGCCATGACCGGTTCCCATCCCCGGATCAAGTCCGAGGACATGCTTTTCCGGAAGCACTCTAGGAGGCACGTCACCGTAGTGCGACCAATGCCTTGGCGCACAAGAGGCATTCTCGCACCCGGCGCGGGTCAAACCTGCGTGAGCCGATTGTGTGCGGCGAAACGGGAACCACGCTCTCTCCCCGTCGATTGGTCCGCCACAGCCGTCCCTCGCGACGGCGCCAACGACAAGGAGGAAATCCATGTCCCTTTCGAAGCAGCTTCTGATGGGCGGCATCGCGGCCGCAGTGCTGGCCGCACCCGCGTTCGCCGAGGATCGATCCACGGAGAAGCAGAAGGAGCAATACCTCTATCAGCAGAACCAGGAGAGCGGCCTCGGCGACCAGGGCGCGATCGGCGCGACGAAGCCGAACTCGGGCCCGGGCGTACAGGGTCCGCCCGACACGCGCACGGGTCCATCGACACATGCGCCGGCCGGCGGCTCGGCCGCGGGGCCTGCTCAGGACGGTGACAGCGCCGCCTCCGGTGCCTCGTCCGGTGAAGCCGGCGGCAGCGGCGCATTGAACAACGCAACGCAGCCGAGCCAGGATTCGAGCGGCGTGCAGGGGTCCCCGACACGCGCACCGGTCCGGCAAGCAAGAGCCCGGAGGACGGCTCCGCGGACAAGGCGGCTCCGCAACCTTAACGCATCAGCACCATCGCAACCGAGTTGGGCGCCGGCAGCTTGCCGGCGCCCATTTTTTCGCGCGATCAATCCACCGTTGCGGTACTCCCGTATTGCATTGCTTCGAGCAACGGGGCATTCACCCCTTCGAACGTGCAACAGGACGAGAGCCTCATGACAGAGACGTCGACCATCGTGCCGGCCGAATGGGCGGACCAGAGCGCCATCTGGACCGCGTGGCCGGCGGCGGCCTCCGAGTGGAATGGCGACCTCGCGAGCCCGCGCCGCGACATCGCCGCGCTCATCACGGCGCTGAGCGAGGCCGGCAACACCGTCCGCCTGCTCGTCAACGGCGACGAGGCGGCGCAGTCGGCGCAGGCGGCGGTCGGGCCGAACGCCGAGCTCGTCTCCGCGAAGTACGGCGACATCTGGCTGCGCGACACGGGGCCCATCTTCGCGTTTGAGGGCGGACGGCGCGTGGCGCTGCGCTTCAAGACCAACAGCTGGGGCGGCAAGTTCGAGCTTCCCGACGATTCGACCGTCGGCGACCGCGTGGCGGAGCTCGCGGGGAGCGAAATCCGCCGCTTCGATTTCGTGCTCGAAGGCGGCGCGGTGGACCATGACGGCTGCGGCACCGTCCTCGCCACCAAGCAGACGCTGCTCAATGCCAACCGCAACGGCTGGAGTGAAGCCGAGGCAGAGGCGGCGCTCGCCAGCGCATTCGGCACGCGCAAGGTGATCTGGGTCGACGAAGGGCTGATCGGCGATCACACGGACGGGCACATCGACAACATCGCCCGCTTCGTCGCGCCGGGACGCGTCGTCTGCCAGGCGCCGGCGGGAGCCGACGATCCGAACGCGGCGATCCTCGATGCCATCGCGCGCACGCTCGCGGCGGCGACGGACGCGGCGGGGCGCAGGCTCGAGGTGGTGCGCATCCCGGGCGTGGGACGCTACAAGAACGCGCTCGGCGAGGAGTCGCCGGCCTCACACATGAACTTCACCATCGCCAACGGCGTGGTGGTGGTGCCCGTGTACGGAACGCCCTCGCAGGACGCGGCGATCGCGGCCCTCTCCGAGGTTTTTCCGGGTCGCCGGGTGGTCGGGGTTCCGTCGCAGGGCGTGCTCGGCTGCGGCGACGCCGGCGGCGGCTCGTTCCATTGCATCACCCAACAGGAACCGCGGGAAACGCAGAAAGCGGCGGCATGAAGGGGCGAAAGATGAAAGCGCGCAGCTTTCCCGTCGCCGCCAACCAGACGGGGTCGGGGCGGGACATGGACCAAAACATCGACAAGACCGTGGGGCTCGGGCGCGCGGCGGCCGTGCGCGGCGCCGAGGTCGTGCTGCCCTCCGAGCTCTTCCAGGGCATCTACTTCTGCACGCGGCAGGACCCGAAGTGGTTCGAGACAGCCTATCCCGCCGACGAGCACCCATGCGTTAAAAAGCTCGCCAAGCTCGCGCGCAAGCTCGAGATCGTGATCCCGATCTCGTTCTTCGAGAAGGACGGGCCGCGCTACTACAATAGCGTCGCGGTCGCCGACGCCGATGGCGAGATCCTCGGCGTCTACCGCAAGAGCCACATCCCCGATGGCCCGGGCTATCTCGAGAAGTACTACTTCCGGCCGGGCGACACGGGCTTCAAGACCTGGAAGACGAAGCGCGGGCACATCGGCGTCGGCATCTGCTGGGACCAGTGGTACCCCGAGACCGCGCGGGCCATGGCGGTGCAAGGCGCGGAGGTGCTGTTCTATCCGACGGCCATCGGGTCGGAGCCCTACGACACGAACCTCGACACGCATCTGCAATGGCAGCGGGCCATGCAGGGGCACGCGGTGTCGAATGCGATGCCGATCGTGGCGGCGAACCGCATCGGCATCGAGGACAACGAGGGCGTGAAGCAGGCGTTCTACGGGCACTCGTTCATCGCCGACCATCGCGGCGAGGTGGTCGAGAGCTTCGGGCGCGCCGACGAGGGCGTGCTGATGCACACGTTCGATCTCACCCTGATCGAGAGCTACCGGGCGGACTGGGGCTTCTTCCGCGACCGGCGCACCGACCTCTACGCGAAGAGCATCGTCTAGGAAGCAATCTGCGATTGCTTCCGACCTTTCCCCACAGGGGAGAGGTCGACGGCGTTACTTCGCCACTTTCACGCTTGCGTCGACGAGCTTGGCCGAGATGTCCTGCGGCGATTGCTGCGGCGCCGATGCATCGGTGGCCGGCGGCGGCAATGTGGAGGATGATCCGGCGGGCGGCGCTGACGGTGCTGGGGCCGGTGCGGGCGCGACCTGGGTGATGACGACCGTATAGACGCCGCCCTTGGAGCGCGGCAGCACGATGAACGAGCCGTCCTCGTGCGTCCCATCATTCTGCTCGCACATCACTTGCACTTGCGCGCCAGCTCCCTGCATGGGCGTTTTGGCGGTGGCGAGCTTGCCTTTGCAGCCGCTCGCGAACGCCGTCTGCATCTCATTGGCGGCGTCATCGACGGTCCAATTCGGCGCAATCACCATGCCGCCGACGAGGTTCGCGGAAACAAACGTGCTGTGGTAGCTCTCGAAGCCCGGCAGTGGCTGATCGACGATCTGGAAGCCCGTGATTCCCGCGGCCGACAGGAGGTTGGCGGTGAACACCGCGGCCTCCGCCTTGAAGGCGGCATCGCTCTCCGGCCTGTTGGCATTCGCCGTAGTTGACGGCGAGAAGGGATTGCTGGGGTTTATAGTGGCGTTGCGCGACGTGCACTCGAGAGCCGACTGAAGCGCGCGGCTCGAATCCTTCAAGCTGAAGTCGAAGGTGCTGCCCGTGGCCTGCACGGAGAGCTTGTGGCCGCGCTTGAACATGTCGAACAGCGCCGTGCTGTCGGCGAGAGGCACGCCGACCATGTCGTAGTCGACAACGACCGCGCTGGCCGGCAGCGTCGGGCCGTTGTCGATCCAGAAGTTGACCGGATAGGTCTGACCTTTGGTGAGGCGCCATGTCGGATTCTGCAGGATCATCGTCCACTGGTACCGGGCATCAATCGAGAAGAGCAGATTGATGCCGTTGCGGAACGGCGTGATGGTGAGGCATTGCGTGAATGCGCCGGTCGCGTCGTCGGTGCCGGCGACGATGTCCCACGCGCCGATGCGATCCTCGACACGCGTTGCAGCATCGGCGCAGACAAGTGGTGCCGCACAAAGGGCAGCAACAAGAAGACCTCTCTTCATGGCAATCACCCCAAAGGCCAACCCTCGATCCGCGCACTATACCGCGCAGCCCCGATGCGTGCATCGGGGCTTACGAGTTGACGCGTTGTTTCTTGCAGGCTTGTGACGCGCGCGGTGCGTGTGGATGAAGCGTGGGCAAATTGCTCAACTGTAGTTCATCGTCATTGTGGATCATCGTCGAACGAGCTGGCTGAAGGCCTCACAACCAGCTCGCCCTCCTGGAGACTTGCATTCCCTCCCGTCATCCTTGCGCAGGGGATGACGGCAAACACGGCTTCACGCTACTCGGCAGGTGGCGGAGCCGTCGCCGGCTCGGCGGCGCCGTTGACGGCGGCGATCGCCTCGGGTGCGACCTCGATCTTCATTTCGGTTTCGACGACTTCGGCTGCGACCTCCGCGGGTGCTTCGGCGGCGGCTTCGGCGACGGGGGCTTCCTCGGCGGCGGGCTCGGCCGCGGCCTCCTCTGCTCCTGTCTCCTCGCTCGCTTCGACGGGTTGAGGCTCGGCTTCGTCTGCCGGGGCTTCAGCGGGAGCGTCGGCAGCAGGCGCCGCCTCAGACGTGGCCTCGGCCGCGATGTCCGCAGCAGGGGCCTCCTCGGAGGCTTCCGGAGCCGCCTCGACGGCGACAGCGGGTGCTTCCGCTCCTTCGCTTGCCTCGGCCGGCTCCGCCGCGTCCTCGGTCACCACCTCCGCTTCGGCGACCGCCTCGAGGGCGGGCTCCTCCGCGGCGACGGCTTCAGCGGCCGCCTCGACAGCGGGTTCCGGTGCGAGAACCGGCTCGGCGAGCGCGGTGCCGCAATCGGCGACGGGATCGAGGGGCTGCTCGACCTCAGCCTTCGCGGCGGCCGGGGCCGGCGCGAGAGGTGGTCCTTCCAGGAACTCACTCATTTGTCTTGCGATGTGCAGAACGGAGTCGGCTTGGCTGCCGAGCTCCATCGCCATCCGCAAGCAGGCAAATCTCTGCTCTTGGAGGT
>JBFXEP010000276.1:0-4912 GCA_050179995.1 Hyphomicrobium sp. | reverse complement strand
GCGATCACCGGCTTGCGGCAGCGCGTGATGCGCTCCCAGCTGGCGATGAAGTCGCCCTTGAAGGCCTCCATGTAGGTCTTGGCCTGCATCTCCTTGATGTCGGCGCCGGCCGCGAACGCCTTCTCCGAGCCGGTGACGACGATCGCGCCGATCTCCGCGTCGGCCTCGAAGCCGTCGAGTGCCTGGTTGAGCTCGCCGATGAGCTGCTCGTTCAACGCGTTGAGCGCCGACGGCCGGTTGAGCGTGATGAGACCGACGCGTCCCTTAATCTCGGTGATAATCGTTTCGTAGGCCATGGATTGTTCCTGACTAGACCATGATCGCTTCGGACTCTCGTCGCTCCGATCGCCGCGCCACCTACCAGGCGCGGCGTGAATCGGTAGCGCAGGAAAAGTCCGAAGCGTGGAAAATCGGTCTCACTAAAAATCCTAATGCTGGCACACGGGGCAGAAGAAGCTCGACCGCCCGCCTTGCGTGCTGCGTCGCACAATGCCCTGGCAGCCGGGCCTGAGGCAAGGCTCTCCCTCGCGCCCATAGACCCGGAACGTGTGCTGGAAGGCACCGCTCTCGCCGTTCGCCTTGCGGTAGTCGCGCAGCGTCGAGCCGCCGGCCTGGATCGCCGCCTCGAGCACCGATCGGATGCCGGCAACGAGGGTCTCCGCATGTGCGTTCGGCTTGCCGCCGCGCGTGGCGAGAACAGCCGCGCGCCGCGACGGCTTGAGTCCGGCGAGGAACAGCGCCTCGCACACGTAGATGTTGCCGAGACCGGCGACGATGCGCTGGTCCATCAGGAACGCCTTGAGGTCGCTGCGCCGCCCGGCCGCGCGCTGCGCGAGGTAGTCGGCCGTGAGACCGCCCGACAGCGGCTCGACGCCGAGCCCTCGCATCAGCGCATGCTCACTAAGCTCCGCCTCCGGGATCAGCAGCATGTAGCCGAAGCGGCGCGGATCGGCGTAGGTCACGCGCGCCCCGCTCTCCATGTCGAACACGGCATGCAGGTGGCGGCCATCGTCGGTCGTCTCGGTCTCGTAGTCGCCTAGGAGATGCGGGTGCGCCTCGCCCCGCGCCTGCACGTGAAAGCGCCCCGTCATGCCGAGGTGCATGACGAGCGCTTCGCCCGTTGAGAGATGCGCGATGAGGTACTTGGCGCGCCGCGCAAGGTCGAGCACGCGCGCGCCCTTGAGCCGCTTGGCGAAGTTCTCGGGGAACGGAAAGCGCAGGTCGGCCCGGTTGGTCTTGACGCGCGCGAATGTCTGGCCGGCGAGCACCGGCTCGAGCCCCATGCGCACGGTTTCGACCTCGGGCAGCTCCGGCATGCACGCTCCTCGATGAACTTGCGTGCAAGTAGCCGGAGCACGTCGGCATTACAAGTATGGGCGGGAACAGCGCCGCTCACCGCACCAGCAGCAGCGGCCCTTCGACGAGCTCGGCGAAGGACGCCACGTCGCGCTCGCGCGGCATCAGCGTGCCGCCGAAGCGGGCGATGACGAAGCCCGCGCCCGCCCGCCGCATCATGCCGGCGACGCTCTGCGGCGTGTGCCGCGTCATGTCCACCACCTCGAGCCGCATGCCGGGATAGGCGTCGAGCGCGAGGCGCACCTGCCCCTCCATCCAATCCTGCCGCGCCTGATCATGGTCGAGCAGCCAGAGCCTGGCATCGCCGCCGGTCGCCGACGCGATGCGCTCGGCCGCGCGCACCATCGGCACCACGCGCTCGAGCTCCTCGACCACCGCCACCACGGGGCCGCTCGTGCGCCGCGCCTCGGGTCCGGTCACGACGATGCCGGTCGTCGCGTGCACGGCCGCGAACAGCTCGCCGAGTCCGGCGCCCAGGTGACCCGTAGCTGACTGCGCCGTGCCCGAGCCGTTGCGCAGCGGCGCGCCCACCGTCACCACGTTCCAGGGGCCGTTCTCGGCGCAGATCTCGGCCAGCGCCCGCACCGGATCGGCGCGCACCACGCGCGCCCTCGCCTTGATGTCGGCCGCCCTCGCCCGCGCCAGCACGTCGCGCTGCAGCGCCGAGCCGTGCATGTGCACGTCACGCGCCAGCGTCGACGACGAGAAGGCGCGCGAGCCACGCCCGGAAATGAGCACCTCGCGCGCGAACGGCAGCGCCGCGAGCTCGAACAGCTGGCTGTCCTCGACGAAGAGGCACTCGATCTCGGATTCGAAGGCTTGCGCGAGCCGCAGCGCCGCGTCGACGGCCGTGTCCTGCGGCTCGTCCGACGCCGCGAGCCACAGGACAACGCGCCCACGCTGCTCGCCGGACTGTGCGACGTGCGCGATCATGCCTGGCCTTGCGATTTGCCCTCGGTCTTGCCGGCGGGCGACGCGAACGCGCGGGCCCGCTCCGCGAATGCCTTGAGGCGTGCCTCGACGCGCCCGTTCACCGTGTCGGCGCCGAAGCGGCCGTCCCAGCCTTTCTCGCCGGCTTCGAGACCCGTGATCAGTTGCACGCCTTCGTCGATGGATTTGATGGCGTAGATGGAGAAGCGGCCCTGGCGCACGGCCGTCACCACGTCCTCGCGCAGCATGAGGTTCTGGCGGTTGGCGTCGGGAATGACCACGCCCTGCGTGCCCGAGAGCCCGCGCGCCGAGCAGATGTCGAAGAAGCCTTCGATCTTCTCGTTGGTGCCGCCGACCGCCTGCACCTCGCCCCACTGGTTGACCGATCCGGTGACGGCGATGTCCTGGCGCGCCGGCGTATCGGCCAGCGCCGAGAGGAGGGCGATGAGCTCGGCCGTCGACGCGCTGTCGCCCTCGATGGCCTCGTAGGACTGCTCGAACACGAGCGACGCGGCGAGCGCGAGCGGCATCTCCTGCGCGAAGCGGCCGGCGAGGAACCCCCACAGGATCATCACGCCCTTGGAGTGCAGCGGCCCGCCGAGCTTGACCTCGCGCTCGATGTCGGTGATGCGCCCCTGCCCGAGGTGCACGCGCGCCGTGACGCGCGCCGGACGGCCGAACGAGGTCTGCCCCTTCTGCACGAGCGAGAGCGCGTTCACCTGCCCGGTCTTCTTGCCCGCCGTGTCGATCAGCACCACGCCGCGCTCGACCGTTTCCTGCGCGTGCTCTCGCAGCCGGTCGACGCGCCGCGTCCGCTCCCGGAGCGCGCGCACGATGTCCTCGGCCGTGATGGCCTTCGACTTGCGCGACTCGCCCTCCGCCCAGTAGTCCGCCTCGCGCACGATGTCGGCGATGCGTCCCACGTCGATGGCGAGCTTGTCGCGGTCCTCGGCGAGGCGAGCCGCTTCCTCCATGAGACGCGCGACGCCGCCGGCTTCCATGGGCTTCAGGCCATGCGCCTCGATCACCGAAGCAACCAGCCGCCCGAACAGCCGGTCGTTGTCGCTGCTGCGGCCGATCGCATCCTCGAAGTCCGCCTGCACTTTGAACAGCTGCGCGAACGCGGGATCGGACTGCTCGAGCTTCGCGAGCTGCTCGTGGTCGACGAAGAGGACGACCTTGATGGCGAGCGGGATCGGCTCCGGCTCGATCGCCGGCACATCGGCGGCAGGAGCGGGCTCGATGCGGATCTCGCCCCCTTCGAGCGCGCGCTTCAGCGCGCTCCACCCGTCGGGTGCCGCGAGTGCGCGGCTGGCCTCGATCAGCAGCGCGCCGCCGTTGGCCCGATGCAGCGCGCCGGGCCGGATAGAGAGCACGTCCGCCGCGCGCCCGCCCGATCCGTCGCTGGCGAGCGCGGCCTGGTCCACATGACCGGCGAGGTTGGCGAGCGTCGGATTCGGCACCTCGAGGATCGGCGCCCCGGCCTTCGCGTCCTTCTGCGTGACGACGACGTTGACGAGGTAGCGCCTGAGGCGCGGGTCCTGCGCCGGGTCGACCATGCCCATGGCGGCCTTGCGCGCGGCCTCGGGCTCGGCGAACAGGGCCGCGTTGGCGATCAGGTCCGTCTCGGCCAGGGCGATGAACGCCGCCACATCCGGCACGTCGCTGAAGGACGCGGACAGCGGTTCGAGCGCCGCCTCGATCACATGCCGCGTCGCTTCCGCATTGAGCTTGGCGATCTGCTGGCGGCGGTGTTTCTCGGCCTTGGGCGCATTGGCGAGGATGGCCTCGAGCTCCGTCTGCAGCGCGGCGATGCGATGCTCCACGTCGCGGCGCATGGGCTCGGGAAGCTGGCTGAACACCTCGGCCCGCACCACCTTGCCGTCGTGCATCGGCGCCATGCCGAAGCCGAGCGGCGTGCGCAGCACGGCGATGTTCTGCTGCGCGGCGCGGGCATGCACCGCGTCCACCGCATCGTCCTGCGTGGCGCGGTACTCCTCCTCGATGGCGCGCCGGCGCGCCCGGTAGTCGTCCGAGCCGAAGGCGGCAGGCAGCGCCGCGGCGAGATCGGCGAGCGCCGCCGCCATGCCTTGCGCGAGAGCGGGCGCCCGGCTCGCCGGCAGCGACAGCGCACGCGGGCGGCGCAAATCCTCGAAATTGGTGACGTAGACCCAATCCGATGGCGTTTGAGACGCGGCCGCGATTTTGGCAAGATGCGCGCGCACGGCGGCACTTCGGCCGGAGGACGGCGGCCCGACCACGAAGATGTTGAAGTCGCGCGCCTTCATGCTGAGGCCGAAGTCGATGGCCGCGCCCGCGCGGTCATGGCCCGCGAGACCCTTCGCCGGCTCGAGGTCGGCGGTGGTCTTGTAGCCGAGCTGCTTGGCTTCGACGCTGCGCCTCAGATCCGTTGCCGGGAGCGGCTGTACGCCGACCTTGGCCTCGATGACCGGCGCGTCCTTATCGGACATCACCCCTTGGGGTAGCGCGGGTTTGGCGCCAGACTTGTCTTTGTTCAGGCGTTTGAAAAACATGCGGGTGCGGTCTCACGAGGTCGTTGAAATGTGGACGAAACGTCCGGCGACGGATGGCACGCCAGGTGAGGTCGGAACGCGAGAGAACAGGG
>JBFXEP010000275.1:0-4914 GCA_050179995.1 Hyphomicrobium sp. | reverse complement strand
ACGAGGAGTGCAACACGGGCGAGTTCGACAACAAGTGGTCGATGACCATTTTCGCCCGCAAGGTGGACACCGGCGAAGCCGTCTGGGCCTACCAGATGACGCCCTTCGACCAGTGGGACTATGACGGCGTCAACGAGAACATCCTCACCGACATGGACATCGACGGCAAGAAGGTCAAAGCGCTCACGCACTTCGACCGCAACGGCTTCGCCTATGTCCTCAACCGTGAGGACGGCACGCTGCTGCGCGCCAACAAGTACGTGACCGTGGACTGGGCCGAGAAGGTCGATCTCAAGACCGGTCGTCCGGTGAAGGTGCGCGAGCACTCGCCGCTCGAGCGCGGCCGCAACGTCTCTGCCTGCCCGTCGGCGATGGGCGGCAAGGACCAGCAGCCCTGCTCGGTCGATCCCGCGGAGCCGAACAAGTTCTATTGCCCCACCAACAACTGGTGCATGGAGCTTGAGCCTCAGGAGCGCACGCACACGCAGCAGGGCACGGTCTACGTGTTCGCCAACGTGTACATGTATCCCGAGAAGCCCGGCACGACCGGCAAGGTCAAGAAGTTCGACGTGCTGACCGGCAAGGCGGACTGGGAAATCCCCGATCCGTATCCGAACTGGGGCGGCACCATGGTGACCGACGGCGGCTTGATGTTCTACGGCTCGCTCGGCGGTGACTTCCGCGCTGTCGATCGCAAGGACGGCAAGGTGCTCTGGAGCCGCAAGCTCGCCTCCGGCATCATTGCCAACCCGATCACCTACAAGGTGGGCGGCAAGCAGTACGTTTCGGTCCTGGCCGGCATCGGCGGCTGGATCGGCGTGCCCGTCACCGCCGGCCTCGATCTCAACGACAAGTTCGGTGCGATCGGCGCCACGGCGATGACCAAGGCTGCCAACCTCGACAAGATCCCGCAGGCCGGCACGCTCTTCACGTTCCGGGTCTACGAGTGATCGCGCTACTGACGTGAGGGAACGCCCGGTGTCATGCGACACCGGGCGTTTTTCCGTCCGCGCCCGGGAAGCCTGCCTCGCGATCAACGGAACTTGATCGATGTCGGGCGGGTTGTCTGCTTGTCCGCTCAGCAAGCAACGCTATAGAGTTACAACAATGATTTCGCGTGAGATGCTTGTGACCTGTTGGCCGATCCGCGTGCCGGCGCTGGCGAAGCCGGCGTTTGCCGTTGCGGCCGCCCTCATGTCGGCCGCCGTGTGGGGAGGCGCGTCCTATGCCGCCGATCCAGGGTTCCGCGCCAACAAGGAATACGACGAGCTCACCGCGGCGGAGAGGACGGCCGCGAAAATGGCCGGCAAGAAGGCTTTCGAGACCAAGAGCTCCGGGCCGCTCCGGGTGTGCGGCGACCCCGGCAACATGCCGCTCTCCGCTCAGGACGGGTCGGGCTTCCAGAACAAGATCATGGCCGTGCTCGCGCGATCCATGGGCACGAGCGTGATCAGCTTCTGGCGCCCCTATCTCGAGCGGGGCATCACGCGCCAGACGTTCGAGACCAACGACTGCGACGTGCTCGTCGACATGCCGAGCGTCTATGCCGGCGTGCTGACGACGACGCCCGTCTATCGCACGACATATGTGCTCGCATGGCGCGAGGATCGCGGCCTCGACATCACCGGTATCGATGACGCGAAGCTCAGAGAGCTCAAGGTCGGCGTCTACCAGACCTCGGCCATCCGCGAGGTCTTGAAGCGGCGCGGCGTCAGCACCAACGTGGTCGTACACACGGTCAGCCACAACGGCGATCTCCTGCCCGAGCAGCAGCCGGCGCATCAGGTGCAGGAGGTGCTCGACGGCAAGCTCGACGTGGCCGCCGTGTGGGGACCGTTCGCGGGTTGGTTCCGCACCATGAAGCACAAGCCGCTCGCGGTGCTTCCCGTCAATCTCATGGAGGACGAGGTCCCGCTCGAGTTCGACCTCTCCCTCGGCGTGAGGTCGACCAACGTCGAGCTCAAGTTCGCGCTCGACTATGCGCTTGAGGAGAACCGCAGCGAGATCGAGAAGATCCTGCGCGACTACGGCGTGCCGCTCGTGAAGTGCAGCAGGTGCGTGGTGCCGGGCGATCTCCCCTCGCATGGGTCCTACACCAAGCCGTTCGAGATCAGCCAGGGTCCCAAGGCGGAGCCATCGCCCGACCAACTCGTGACGCGCGCGCGGCTTGAGGCGTGGCTGGCCGAGGGCGCCGACGTGCAGCAGGAGTTGGCGAATGCCGTGCTGGCTTCGGACGTGGACCGCATCCGCTTCCTGGTCGAGAAGGGCGCCGGCATCAACACGCATGATGCGCAGGGCTACGGCGCACTGCAGGCGGCCGCGCGCAACCGCAACGAAAAGATCATCCCGCTGCTCGTCTCGCTCGGCGCCGAGGTCAACGGCCGCGACGGCGACGGGTTCACCGCACTCATCCATGCCGCCGAGCGCAATCACGTGCCGACGATCCGCGCCCTCGTGGCGGCCGGCGCCGATCTCGAGCTCTCGGTCGACGGCGGCTTCGGTCCGCTGTCGCTCGCCATCGAGAGCGAGAAGTTCCTGGCCGCAAAGGCCCTGATCGAGCTCGGCGCCAGCGTCAACGCCGTGGCGGGCGCCGATCAGGTCACGCCGCTCATGGTGGCGGCGAGCGAGATGGCCGTCGGCGAAGGGGCCAAGGAGATCGAGCGGCGCCAGGGCTTGCGCTCGACCGACATCGCCTCGGCGCTCATCGAGCGCGGCGCAAACGTCAATGCGGCCAACACGCACGGCGTGACCGCGCTCATGATATCGGCGGCACGCGGCAATATCCCCATGCTGGGTCTGCTCCTCGAGGCGGGCGCCGACCCCAATCTCAAATCCAAGGCCGGCAAGGCGGCCATCGACATTGCGCGCGACAACCTCAACCAGGACGCCGTCAAGTCGATCACGTTGTTCGAGGCGACGATCTCCGAGCGGTCGCAGCGCGGCAACGAGGCAATAGGAAAGGAAAAACTCTGAGGCCGGCGGAGGCGTCCGGCATCGCGCATACCCAGCCGCAAGCACTGGGGAGTCGGACGGCAGTCGCCTCGCTGCCGCCCGAGGTGGAACGGGGGAGGCGAACGTCATTTGCTTGAACAAGGAAAGTGAAACGTGAAAAGCCAATTCCTAAGGCTGCTACTTGCAGCAGCGCTCTCGACCGGAGCGTTCGTCGGTGCCGCCGGCGCCGCAGACGAGCCGGCACCCGCAGAGAAATCGGAGCCCGCGGCGGCTGACAAAAAGGCCGACGGGGCACCGGAAGCGGCTCCTGCTGCTCCCGCCGCGGACGCGGCCGCGGGCGGTGCGCCCATGAAGCCAATCGATCGTGTCAACTCGACCGAGAAAGGCACGCTCAAGAATCCATTCAAGTCGACGGACAAAGCCATCACCGACGAGGGCCACAAGATCTACATGGGCCTCTCGTGCAACGGCTGCCACGGCGGCGGCGGTGGCGGCGGCATGTGTCCGCCGCTCACCAACGAGACCTGGGTCTACGGCGGCGATGACGACACGCTGTTCCGCCTCATCGTGCTTGGCTCGGATGAGCTGAAGAAGAAATACAGCCTGTCGCGCAAGGGGCAGGAGACCGTTGTCGGGCCCATGCCGCCGTTCGGCGAGATTATCGACGACGAAACCAAGCTCTGGAAAGCCATCGCCTGGATTCGCTCCGTCTGGGGCGGGCGTGCCGAGAAGAAGGTGTGGGAATGAGCACCCGGCGGCCGCAGACCTTGGCACAGCTCGTGACGCTCGGCTCGGCGGCCGCACTCTTGCTCGTTGTGGGATGGCTCGTGGCCGCAGGGCCGGCCGTCGCCATTCCCGAGGCTCCGACCGAGGCGCCAGCCGGCGCCTTGGTGACCAAGATCATCTACGTCGGCAAGCGCTATCTCGAGCCCGCCCCCCTCTCGCTGCTCGACAAGGTCCTGACTGACGAAGGCGTGCAAGGCGCCCGCCTCGCCGTCAAGGAAAACAACATGACGGGCCGCCTTGTCGCGCAGCACTTCGAGCTCGCCGAGGTTATGGCGAAGCGCGACGAGGACGTGGTGCCGCTGGTCAAGGCCCAGCTCGCGGCGGGGCAGGGCCTCATCGTCGCCGATCTCGAGCCGTCCGACCTCCTGGCGGTTGCGGATCTTCCGGAGGCCAAGGGCGCGCTCATTCTGAATACTCGCTCGAGCCAGGACGAGCTGCGCCAGCAGGAGTGCCGCGCCAACATATTCCACGTCATCCCGAACTGGGCCATGCGGGCCGATGCGCTGGCGCAGTATCTCTCATGGAAGAAGTGGCGGCGCTGGTTCGTCGTTCATGGCAACACGCCGGGCGATGATGAGTATCTGGCAGCGATCCGCCGCGCGGCTTTGAAGTTCGGCGCCAAGATCGTCGCCGAGCGCGAATACGAGTTCGACGCAGGGTCGCGGCGAACCGACTCCGGCCACCAGCAGATCCAGACGCAGATGCCCTTGCTGACGCAGGGCGTGCCCGAGTACGACGTGATCTTCGTCGCCGACGTCGGCGAGGCGTTCGGCGATTATCTCCTGTTCCGCACCTACGAGCCGAGGCCGGTGGTCGGCTCGCAGGGGCTGCAGGCCGTGGCGTGGCACCGCTCCTTCGAGCAGTACGCCGGCACCCAGCTTCAGAACCGCTTCGAGAAGCAGGCCAAGCGCGTCATGACCGAGCGCGACTACACCGCCTGGCTCGGCGTGCGCGTGGTGGGCGAGGCCGTGACGCGTGCCGGCAAGAACACGCCGGAGGAGATCCGCGCCTACATCCTGTCCAAGGACTTCGAGGTCGCGGGATTCAAAGGCGTCGGACTCAACTTCCGCAGCTGGGACCATCAGATGCGCCAGCCGATGCTGCTCTCGGGGCCGCGCACGCTGGTCTCGATCTCGCCGCAGGATGGCTTCCTGCACCAGAAGTATCTCACCGACA
>JBFXEP010000274.1:0-4931 GCA_050179995.1 Hyphomicrobium sp. | reverse complement strand
CTTTCCCGGCGCGACGTCGACGGTCGCGTCGTCCGCATAGGTCTTGCCGACGGCGATTTTGGGATCGTCGGATTCGATCACCGTCATGTCGGCTGCGGCAGGGGAGGCGAGTGCGGCGAGTGCGGCAAGAGCGGCGATCGCGAGCCCCACCACCTTGGCGTCGGACGAGTTTGTAAGCATGTGGCGACCTCCAAGAGCACCTAGACCATGATCGCTTCGGACACTATCAGTCCGAAGCGTGAATCATAGGTCCCGTCAAAAGCCTGGAGCGCGATCGCGCTCTAGCCGTGATGCGATTGCCCGTAGTGCCCCCCCGCCGCGCCGGCAATCCAGGCCAGCAGCGTCGAGGTGTACGGGAAGATGAGCCCGCCGTACACGAACGTCAGGATGCCGACCAGGATCAGCGTGGCGACGCTCGAGAGCTCCACGAGCATGTAGCGGTTGCCCGACCATCGCCCGGCCCAGAAGCCGATGGCCGCGCCGGCGGCGGCGAGCAGCGCCGTCCCGATGCTGCCGATGGTTGCGATGCTGCGATCGTTCAGGAACTGGTCCAGGATCTGCGCGTGCACGAACAGCCCCGGGTAGCGGTGATGGCTCGACACCGAGAAGGGGATGAGGTGCTGATCGCGGTCGAAGAAGTTGCCGCCGACGAGCACGATTTTGTCGTGGAGCAGCTTCGCCACCAGGTCGGGCGGTGTCTTGCCGGTCATGTTGAGAACGGTATCGGCCGAAAGCGTGACGAACGTCTCGGTTCCGTCGTCCGGCTCATTGAGCCAGGCGATATAGCTCGAGCCTTTGCCTAGTGCCGTGCCCCCGGCATCCGCCAGTACCTCGGCGAAGCTCTTGGTCTCGGACGTGCCGGAGCTCTGCGTCGCCATCTTGCGGATCGCATCGTCGCTGATCACGAGCGAGCTGTGATGCTCGCCGAAGTAGAGATGCCCGGCCTGCCGCTTCGACGCGGCGATGAAATCCTTCTCGAATCCGTCCGGCGCTTCCGCGTCGGGGCCGCCGCCGAAGCGCCCGAGCACGACCTTGGCTCGCGCCTTTTGCATGGCGTCTTGGAGCGCCGTGTCCTTGATGTCCTCGGTCTTGCGGTCGAAGATGAAGTCGAGGCCGATCACGCGGGCGCCCGCCGCGTCGATCCTCGTGACGAGGTCTGCGAGGATCTGGCGATCGGTCGGCGATGTGTAGGTGAGCCCCGAGAGCGTCTCGTCGGTGACGTAGACGAGCGCGATGCGGTCGCTCTGGGTGTCATGCGAGGGCGAATATTTCGACGCTACCATGTCCGCCGACCAGTGCTGCGGTCCGTGCGGAAAGTGCAGCAGCGCGGAGAGCAGGAGCGCGAGCGCGGCTGAGACCAGCACGTAGCCCGCCGATAGCAAACTCTGTCGAGAAAACATCTTGGCCCACGGCAAACGCATGAAGTGAGACATTGAAATCAGAACCTCCCCCGCTTTGCAATGACGGCCCATAACAACGGCTCATGACAATGATACCGCCTCGACAGTAATCTGACGATGCACTAGAGTTTTAATGATCCGATCCGATTTAACCTTAGCGTTGAAGTGCTCTCCGGGGAGGCGTGCGGTGGCGACGTTTCAAGCTCAATCGTTATCTGTATACGCATCGATATTCGCCGCCCTCGCGGTGATCTCTGCTGCGTCCGCAGGCGCAGGCTCGCTGCGAGCGCCCGGCGCCGCGCCGGAGCCGGCCCGCGCCATGGTAATCCCCGTATGCGAGCCGAACTGTTTGGGCGCACCGAGCTCGACGGAGAGCAACAACCGCCCCGAGTACGATGACATTCCCTACACCGGCCCGCAAACCGATGGCGCGCCGAGTTCGACGTTTGAAAACGCGGCTCCCGCTGATCCGTCGGACGTCGCCGGCTCTCCGGGGTCGACCTTCGATACCCCTGTTCCCTACGATGCGAACGCGCCGGCAGGGGCAGGCGATGACCTGTTCTCCACGCCGGCCGCCCCCGCCGAGGCCGCGCCGTTCGATCCGTACGAGGCCTGGAAGGCGGCGACGCCGCGATAACGCCGGGCGCAACCGCCGCTTAAGGCGCCTTTACCAGCACGTAGTCCTCCGCGTCGCGACCCTTGTAGTATTGCGGGTCCTGCGACCGGCTGAGCTCCTTGGCGAGCCCGGCCACGCGGGTGTGCACGAACGTGAAGAGCTGCGCCGCCGTGATGGGCTCCGCATTGGGCCCCTGCGCCTTGCCGTCCAATCCCTCGACGACGGCATAGGTGAATAGCCCATGCTTGAGGTCGTTGCGCTCGAGCGCCGCCTGGTCCCACCGCGCCGAGGCATAGGCGATCACGTTGATATGGTAGGCGGAGTTGCCGAGCCGCTGGTTGAAGGCATTGCCCGAGCGGCAGGTATCGGCGAACAGCAGCCGGCGGCCCTTGGCGGCCTGCAGCACCTCCTCGAGCTCGTGCCAGCTGATGGTCTTGTCGGTGGACCAGCCCTTGGCGGCGCGCTCGGCGTCCGTCGGCATGAAGCGATAGTTCTCGCCGTCGTTGACGCCGTGGCCCGCAAGGAAGATGACGATGGTGTCGTTGTCCTCGGCCTGCCGCAGCATGTCGAGCGAGGCGCGGATGCGCGACGCGGTGGGGAGATCCGAGCCCTCCGCATTGACGAGAACCTCGGACACGACCCTGTCGTGCATGGGGCCGAGCCGGCGCTCGGCCGCGGCGGCGAAGATGCTGGCGTCGCTGCTCGCGTACGCGAGGTCCTTGAGGCGCCCGTCGCTGTTCGGATACCTGTCGACGCCGATCGCCAGCACATAAAGCGTGCCCCGGCTGTCGAGGCGTCCCGCCTCCTTGCGCTCGATCACCACCGCATCCGACGTCTCGCCGATGGCGTTGACCGCCACCACGCGCACCTCGTTCTTTCCCTGCGCAAGGGGAACCTCGACAGTCATCTCGCCCGCCGGGAAGCCGCCGCCCGCCGTCTTGGCGATCACGTTGGCGGCGCGCCGGCCGTTCACGTAGACGCGCATCAGCTTCACCGGATCCCGCGTCACCGCGAGCGTGACGCGCACGGCTCCGTAGCCCGGTTTGGCGGCGATCTCCGCCTCCGTGCCGGTGATGGCGAAGCGCGGCACCGGCCGCGCGATGAGCTCGGCGAGCGTGAAGTCCGTGCCGGGCGCGTCCCGGATCGCCTCCTCGGCGGAAGCGAGATCGATCGCCCGCTCGACGATGTCGGGCCGGTTGAGCCGGCTGCGCAACTGCGCGGCGGAGATGAAATCCGGCGTGCGGTCGCGGCCGCGGTTCACCTGCCAGCCGACGAAGCGGTCGGCGCCCGGCGAGCCCGTGTAGTAGCCCTGCGGCGTCCACATCACCCAGTCGCCGTCCGAGCCCTCGAAGAGGCTGACGATCAATTCGCCGCTTTCGCTGTTCCAGAGCTTGACCGTCTGGTCGCCACCCGAGGACGCGAGATAGCGCCCATCCGGTGACACCGCGACGGCGAGGATGTCGCCCTCGTGCCCGAGGAAGCTCGTGGCCGGCGCCCCGTCGAGGCGGTAGGCGGCGAGCACGCCGTTGGCCCCTCCCGAGATCACGCGCTGCCCGTCCGGCGTGAAGGTATAGGCCCGATGCCGGTAGCCGCTCGTCGCGCCACGCGTGATGCTGGCCTTGACGCCGTCGCCGCCCATGACCTCGAGGATCGACTCGTAGCCCTTCGGGTCCGGCACTCGATGTTCGAGCGTCATGCCGTCGCCGAAAGCTTCGGCGGCGCGCGCGAAGCCCGTGTCCGTCGCCTCGACGCCGGCCACGTCGCCGAGCCGTTCGCCCGCCGGAAACCGGATCTGATGCTCGAGCACGCCGTGCAGCTTGGGGCAGCTCAAGCGCTCCTCCGGGCACGGGTCGGTGGCGCCCCAGGCGAGCCCCGGCGCCCCCGTCGCGAAGCCGACCGACCAGATCGTGCTGCCGACGCCGCCGAGCTTGCGCGCGAGCGCACCGGTCTCGCCATTCCAGACGTGGATCTCGCTGTTCTGCCCGCCCGCCGTCGCGACCCACTTGCCGTCGGGGCTGACCGCCGCCGCCGAGACGACGTTGTCGTGCCCCTTGTAGGTGAGGATGGCTTCGCCCGTCTCGATGTCGCGCCCGATCACCGCGTAGGGCGAATAGCCGAGCGCGCTGACCAGCATGCGCCCCCCGCGCGCAAGCGTGAGCGCGCGGATCTGCGAATGCTCGTGCGCGAGAACGCGCGAGAACGCGCCCGTCATGCCGTCCCACAGCCGGATTTCGCCCTGCGCATCGCCCGTGACGATGACACCGCCCCCCGCGGCCAGCGCGAGCCCCGTTACCTTGCCCCCGTGGCCGGCGAGGCGCGCGATTTCCTGCCCGCCCTGCATGCTCCAGAGGCGCGCGTCGTGATCGGCGCTGGCGGTCACGATGCGCTCGCCGTCCGGCGTGACCTCGAGCGCGAGGATTTCGTCCTTGTGCCCATAGAGCCAGTGCAGCGGACCGCGCCGCTGAATGTCCCAGATGACGGCGGTGCCGTCGGTCGCGCCCGAGACGAGGCGCGCGCTGTCGGGCGAGAACGCGAGCGCCGATACCGGCTCCGAATGCCCGCGCAGGAGCGCGACGAGCTGGCCGCTCCGGAAATCGTAGAGCCGGATGTCGCCGCAGCAAGGCACGCGCGCGCGCGCGTCGTCGAGCCAGCCTCCGGCGGCGAGCCAGCGCCCGTCCGGCGAAAGCGCCATGGCATAGATCTCGCCGTCGGGCCCCTGGCCGACCTCGCCGCGGATCGTGCGCTGGACGCGCCCCGCGGCCAGGTTCCACACGCGGATCACCTTGTCCTTGCCCGCGCTCACGAGCTGGCGCCGATCCGGCGTGAAGGCGACGCTTGTGATCTCCGAGGTATGCCCGCCGGAGTCGAGCTTGAACACGAGGTTGCTTTCGGCGCGCGCTGTCGCCAGGCCGAGC
>JBFXEP010000273.1:0-4947 GCA_050179995.1 Hyphomicrobium sp. | reverse complement strand
GCTTCACGGATGCGATCGGCATCACCTACACGCCCTTCGGCGAGCTCAGGGGCGATGCCTATCAGATCAACTACGAGGATCCGACCAATGCGGCGGCCAACCTCGACGACTCGTTCCTGCGCGGCCTCGCGACGGGCGGCGCGACGGTGTCCTACCCGTGGGTGGCGAGCATGGGCTCGACGCAGCATGTCATCGAGCCGATCGGACAGGTGGTGGCGCACACCTCGCGCGTGGATCAGGACTTCCTGCCCAACGAGGACGCGCAAAGCCTCATCTTCGACGACACGAACCTGTTCGAGACCAGCAAGTTCTCGGGCTACGACCGGCTCGAGACCGGCGTGCGCGCCAACGTCGGCGTGCAGTACACGTTCCAGGGGCCGGTCGGCTATGCGCGCGTGCTCGCCGGCCAGAGCTTCCACCTCTCCGGCACCAACGCCTATGACGACGCCAATAGCGGGTTCAATCCGGACAGCGGCCTCGAGACCGACGATTCCGACTACGTGGTCGGCGTCTATCTGGCGCCGACCGACGTGTTCCGCGTGATCGCGCAGTCGCGCTTCGACGAGGACGATCTGAGCCTCAAGCGCGAGGACCTGACGGCGGTCGTCAGCTACGGCCCGCTGCTCGCGGCGGCGACCTACACCTATGGCGAGGTGTTCATCGACGGCAACGGCGTCCTGCCGGGCGACTACGAGACGCAAGAGGACATCCTGGCCTATGCCGGCCTGCGCCTCACCGATCGCTGGACGCTCACGGGATCGATCCGCTACGACCTGGACAACGACGATGTCCTCACGGATTCGATCGGGCTCGCCTACCTCGACGAGTGCTTCATGCTGAGCGCGACCTACAGCGAGACGTTCATCACCGACGAGGATCGCGACATCGAGCCGGACCAGGTCGTCATGCTGCGATTCGAGTTCAAGCACCTCGGCGGCTTCAACTACGAGACGAACGTCGTCGATACGCTCGGCGGCGAGGACGCTTCCGCGCTGACGAACCCGTAAGTCGATGGGCGGCTTAGGGTAAATGGCGGCCGCCGCAATCCGCGCCGCCTTGCCGACGCCACGGTTGATGTGGATAAAGCGGCTTGCTTTTGCGCTGATGCGCGACTGGCTCTAGAGCGCGATCGCTTTTGATTGAAACATGATCGCACTCTAGGCTTTGATGAGGCCGATGATTCACGCTTCGGACTTTTCCTGCGCTGCCGCTTCACGCCGCGCCTGATAGTGGCGCATGCTGGAGGCATGCCTCCGGCATGACGATCGGAGCGACTAGGGTCCGAAGCGATCATGGTCTAAACTCCGGCCGCCGGCTCCGGTGATGGGGTTTCGCCGGCACATCCTCAACCGGTCGCCTCGCGATCCGAGACAGCATCCGATGCCGCAACTGATGCATTCGTCCCACCTTCCCTCTCTCGTGCTGCTCGCCGCGGCGGCCTTCGTCTTGCCCCGCGTCGCAACGGCCGGCGATGGCGCGCCGATGATCGTCGCGCAGGCGACCGCCAACGCCGAGGACCCGGGCGGGGCGGACAGCAAGAGCAAGAAGGCTGGCACGAAGAAGAAGGGCGGCATCGCCATCCTGGTCAACGACGAGCCGATCACGGACTACGAGATCGAGCAGCGCGCGGCCTTCCTCGCCTTGCAGGGCGGCGGGGGCGGCGGCGACATGAAGGCCAAGGCCGAAGCGCGCTGGAAGGCGATCGTCAAGGATCCGAAGACGAACGAGCGCTTCAAGGCGCTGCTGCGAGAGAACAACGTGCAATCGGAGGAGCAGGCGCGTGCGCTGCAGGCCAAGTACGTCAAGGATCTGCAGAAGAACATGATCGAGCAGCTCAAGCGCGAGTCGCGCCAGAGTGCGCTCGCAGGATCGCGCAGCAAGGCGGAGGAGGAGCTGATCGAGGAGAAGCTCAAGCTGCAAGAGGCCAAGCGCCTCAATGCCGTCTCGGACGAAGCGGAGATCGACAAGGTCGTCGGCGGCATCGCCGAGCGCAACAAAATGACGCTGGCGCAATTCGGCGAGCACATGAAGAGCATGGGCGTCGACATCAAGACCATGCGCGCGCGCTTCAAGGCGGAGATGAGCTGGCGCGAGGTGGTGCGCCGCCGCTTCGGCCATCTGGTCGCCATCACGGAGAAGGACGTCGACGAGTTCGTCGCCAGCACGCCGGTGTCGCAGCAGGACGATCTCGAGCTCGAGGTGCAGCGCATCACGCTCCCCTTGCCGGCGCATGTGGACCAGGCGGCCATCGCCCAGCGCCTCGCAGAGGCCGATGCGCTTTCCCGGCAGTTCTCGGGGTGCGCGTCGATGGCGGGGCTCGCCGGGCCGGCGGGAGGGCAGTTCGAGGCCCTCGGCGCGCGGAAGCCCTCGAGCATCCCCGAGCCGACGCGCAGCCTGCTGTTGAATGCCAGCGATGGAGATCTCCTGCCGGCGAGCGTCGGCGCTTCGGGTATCGAGCTGTGGGCGCTGTGCGGGCGCAAGGCCGCGGGCGGCGAGCAAGCGGCGTCCGCGCGCGAATCGGCGCAGGCCGAGCTCAGGCAGAAGGAGTTCAGCGTTCTGGCCCAGAAGGCGCTGAAGGATCTGCGACAGGACGCATCCATCGAGATGCGCTGATGGGGTCTGCGGCGCGGAGCGCGCCCGGGACGCCGACCAAGCTCAAGCCGATCGCCGTCAGCATGGGCGATCCCGCCGGCATCGGCCCCGATATCACGCTCGCGGCCTGGCTCGCGCGCAGGGAGCAGGGGCTGGCGCCGTTCGCCGTGATCGGTGATGCGGCGGTGTTTGCCGAGCGCGCCGCGGCGCTGGGCCTCGACGTGCCGCTGGCGGCCATCGGCGCATTCGACGAGGCGTCGCAGGCGTTTGCATCGGGCTTGCCGCTGCTGTCGCTCCGCTGCGCCAATCCCGTCGTCCCCGGCCGGCCGGACAGCGGCAACGCGCATGCGGTGATCGGCGCGATCGAGGCCGGCGTGGACGCCATCAGGGCGGGCGAGGCGCGTGCCCTCGTCACCAATCCGATCGCGAAAAGTGTGCTCATGGCCGCGGGGTTCGCCCATCCCGGGCATACTGAGTTCCTGGGCGCGCTGGCCGAGCGAGGGTTCGGGATGGTGCGGGCGCACCCGGTGATGCTGCTCGCGTCGGAGGAGCTCAAGGTGGTGCCGCTCACGGTGCACATTCCCCTTGCCGACGTGCCGAAGGCGGTGACCACGCAGGGCATCGTCGAGACGGCGCGTCGTCTGCATCGCTCGCTCGTGCAGGATTTCGGCATTGCGGCGCCGCGCATCGCGGTCGCGGGTTTGAACCCGCACGCTGGCGAGGACGGCAGACTTGGCGACGAGGACGCCCACATCATCGCGCCGGCGATCGAGGCACTCCAGCAAGCGGGTCTCGATGTGACGGGGCCCTACCCGGCCGACACGCTGTTCCACGCCGCGGCGCGGGCGACCTACGACGCCGTGCTCGCCATGTTTCACGACCAGGCGCTGATCCCGATCAAGACGCTGGCCTTCGACACGGGCGTCAATGTCACCATCGGGCTGCCGTTCGTGCGCACGTCTCCCGATCACGGCACGGCCTTCTCCATCGCCGGCACCGGGCGCGCGCGCGCGTCGAGCTTCATCGCGGCGCTCAAGGTTGCAGATGAAATGGCGCGACGGCGCGCGGCGGCGCCGACAGAAGGCGTGCTTTCATGAGCGAGAGCGCCTCGCGCGGCGCGCCGGACGGGCTCGACCCCTTGCGCGACGTCATCCGCCGCTACGATCTCGCCGCCAAGAAGAGCCTCGGGCAGAACTTCATCCTCGACCTCAACCTCACGCGGCGGATCGCGCGCGCAGGCGGAGCGGTGCAAGGCCGCACGGTGGTGGAGGTCGGCCCCGGGCCGGGCGGGCTCACGCGCGGGCTCCTCATGGAGGGTGCGGCGCGGGTCGTGGCGATCGAGCGCGATGCGCGCTGCCTGCCGGCGCTCTCCGAAATCGCCCGGCGCTATCCGGGCCAGCTCGAGGTGCACGAGGACGATGCGCTCAAGGCCGATTGGGGCGCGCTGCTCGGGGGCGGCGAGAAAGCGGTGATCGCCGCCAACCTGCCCTACAACGTCGCGACGATGCTGCTCGTCGGTTGGCTCGAGACCGAGCCGTGGCCGCCGTGGTGGGACCGCATGGTGCTGATGTTCCAGAAGGAGGTGGCGGAGCGTATCGTCGCCGCACCGGGGAGCAAGGACTACGGACGCCTGTCGGTCATCGCGCAGTGGCGGAGCGAGGCGCACATCGCGCTCACCTTGAAGCCCGAGGCGTTCACGCCGCCGCCCAAGGTGTCGTCGGCGGTGGTCGTGTTCACGCCGCGGCAGGTGCCGCAGCCGGCCTGCTCGGTGCAAACGCTGGGGCGCGTGACGGCGGCGGCCTTCGGCCAGCGGCGCAAGATGCTGCGTGCCTCGCTGAAGACGCTGGTTCCCAATCCCGAGGAACTGCTCGCGGCGGCGGGGATCGCGCCGGAGCTGCGGGCGGAACGCGTTCCGGTGCGCGACTTCGCCAAGCTCGCCCTCGTCTACGAGCGCTCGATCGCGGGGCGGTAGGTGCGTCGTGGAAGGTCGAAGTCCCTCACCTGCCCTGCGGGCATCCTCTCCCGTCCCGGGAGAGGAAAGTGAAGGACACACCTTTCCTTCTCCCGGGACGGGAGAAGGTGCCCTGAAAAAGGGCGGATGAGGGATTTGCGAGTTCCCCGACGGTGACGCAGGCCGCTACTTCACGCCGAGCTTCTTCTGCAGGCTCGAGGACGAGGTGGTGTACTGGAAGAGCAGCTTCTTGTCGGGGTGCACGATCTTGTGCGCAGCCTGGGCCATCAGCGCGGCCTCGTGGAAGCCGGACAGGATGAGCTTCAGCTTGCCCGGGTACCAGTTGATGTCGCCGATGGCGAAGATGCCCTTCTCGCTGGTCTCGAAGCGCTCGGTATCGACCA
>JBFXEP010000272.1:0-4975 GCA_050179995.1 Hyphomicrobium sp. | reverse complement strand
CTTCGACGATATCGCCGACCTTGATGGTGCTGGGCTGGCCGGCCAGGCCGAACTCCTTCACCGGCACGCGGCCTTCCATCTTGAGGCCGACGTCGATGACGGCGAGATCCTTCTCGATGCCGACCACGCGGCCTTTGACGACGCTGCCTTCGAACAGGTCATCCTTGGCGAGGCTTTCGGCGAGCAGGGCGGCGAACTCGTCGCGCGACGGGGAATAGTCTTTGCTGGCTTCTGCAGTCATTGGGTCTCCTGAACTCTCGAAATTGCGGATGCGCCGCGGAGCGGGCTCGCTTGAGCCGCCACGGCGGGGATGGTGATGCGCCTAGAGCCCTGCCGGGCGCGCACAGGCGCTCGGACGGTCCTCGATCGGCACGTTCGCTTGAATTTGGTCTCGGCGCCGCCGTGATGGGCCTTTGCCCTGCCATCGAAAATTGAGACGCGCTATGAGCGTCCCGGGTGGCTGATCTTCCTCTTGATCAATCCGACGGCGGCGTCGAATGCCGCTTCTATACTCAAGTTGCTGGTCTCGAGCAACATGGCATCTGGGGCGACCATCATGGGGGCGTTGGGGCGCCCGGCGTCGCGCGCATCCCTGACCAGGATATCGGAAAGCACGGTCTCATAGGCAACCCCCGCGCCGCGGGCCTCGAACTCGGCGAAACGGCGCCTAGCGCGCACCTCGGGGGTGGCGGTGACGAAGATTTTCACGTCCGCGCCGGGACATACCACGGTGCCGATGTCGCGCCCGTCGAGCACCGCGCCCGGTGGCCGGCGGGCGAAATCGCGCTGATAGGCGAGCAGCGCCGCCCGTACCTCGGGAATGCGCGCCACGATTGAGGCGGCGTCCCCTGCCGCGGTGCCCCGGAGGTCCGGGTCCTCGAGCTCGCGCGGGTCGAGCCCCCGCGCCACCGCGACCGCCGCCCAGGTGTCGTCGAGCCGGAAGCCGAGCCACGCCACGTCCCTGGCCACGGCCCGGTAGAGAAGACCGGTATCGAGGCAGTGAAAGCCCAGGTGCTCCGCGAGCCGCTTGGCGAGCGTCCCCTTGCCCGATGCCGCCGGCCCGTCGATGGCGATGATCATGGCTCGTTTCCCTCTCCCCATGCCCTTCCTTGCATGTGGAGAGGGCCAGGGTGAGGGGCAGCCGCTTGCGCTGCGATCCGTTGCTGCCCCTCACCCCAACCCTCTCCCCGCTTGCGGGGAGAGGGGGTATGGACGTCGATTCTCATAGGTCGCCTTCCTCAAAGCGCGCCCCGATCCCGTCCATGAGCGCCCGGAACTCGGGGAAGCTGGTCGCGATCATGGCCGTGTCATCCACGGTCACTGGCTGCTCGGCGGCAAGCCCCATGACGAGGAAGCTCATCGCCATGCGGTGGTCGAGGTGTGTGGCGACGAGCCCGCCGCCGGGCACGCGGCCCGCGCCGTGGACTGTGAGCGTGTCGCCGTCGACCTCCGCCTTGACGCCGTTGGCCGCGAGACCGGCCGCCGTCGCCGCCAGCCTGTCGCTCTCCTTCACCTTGAGCTCGCCGAGCCCCTCCATGCGCGTCGCGCCGCGCGCGAAAGCCGCGACTACGGCCAGGATCGGATACTCGTCGATCATCGACGGCGCCCGCGCCGCCGGCACCGTGACGCCTTGCAGCGTCGAGAAACGCGCCCGTATGTCGGCGATCGGCTCGCCCCCTTCCTCGCGTGCGTTGAGGAAGGTGACGTCGCCGCCCATCTCTAGCAGCGTCGTGTAGAAGCCCGTGCGCGTCGGATTGACGAGCACGCCCTCGATGGTGACGTCCGAGCCCGGCACGATCAGCGCCGCCGCGACGAGAAACGCCGCTGAGGATGGGTCGCCCGGCACGGTCACCTCGCGGCCTTCGAGCTCCGCCTCGCCACGGATCGTGATGCGCGTCACGCCGTCCTCGGCGACGCTCTCCACCTTCGCCCCGAAATGCCGGAGCATGCGCTCCGTGTGGTCGCGCGTCGCCTCGCGCTCGACGACGGTGGTCTCGCCCGCCGTGCCGAGCCCCGCGAGCAGAATGGCGCTTTTGAGCTGCGCCGAAGGCACCGGCAGCGTGTAGGCGATCGGCACCAGGCGCGATGAGCCGCGCACCGTGAGCGGCAGCCGGTCGGCGTCCCCCTCGACCTCGAGCCCCATCTCCTTCAGGGGCGCGAGCACGCGCCGCATCGGGCGCTTCGAGAGTGAGGCATCGCCGGTCATGGTGACGGTCATGTCGTGCGGCGCGATGACGCCCATCATCAGCCGCGTGCCGGTGCCGGAGTTTCCGAAATCGAGCGGCGCCTCGGGTTGTCGAAGCCCGCCCGTGCCGCGCCCCAGCACCTCCCAGAGATCGCCCACGCGCCGCGCCGGCGCCCCGAGCGCCGAGACGGCGCGTGCCGTATTGATCACGTCCTCCGCCTCGAGCAGGCCGCGGATGCGCGTCACGCCGGTCGCCAGCGCCCCGAGCATGAGGGCCCGGTGCGAGATCGACTTGTCGCCCGGCACGCGGAGGCGGCCCGTGAGGGCGCCGGAGCGCGAGGCGGCGAGCGGGGCGGATACGGCGTGGGTCAAGGGAATAGCGCCTGGCAAAGGGCGAGCGGCTGAAACGAAACGCCGGCCGCACGCGTTTTTTGGGAAAGCCCGGGCATAGAGCCGCCGGAGCGGGGCTCTGTCAACGGCATGGAGGCGGGAATTGGGGTCACGCGGCGCATTTCGTTTTGACAGCCGACAAGGGCTGTGGCAGACCCCGCTATCCCAAATTTTACCGTGAGCAAAAGCCATGGCGACCAAGCAAGCGCGCGGGACCAAGCGTACCTGCCAGAGCAGTGAATGCGGCGCTCGGTTCTACGATCTCGGCCGCAATCCGATAACCTGCCCGATCTGCGGCTCGATCTACGAGCTCGCCTCCTCGCCCCTCTCGGCGGCCGCAGAGGAGAAGCCCGGCCGCCGCGGCCGCAAGGCGGAGTATGTCGAAAAGGCGCCGGTCGTGGCCGCAGTCGAGCCCGAGGCCGACGAGGTGCTGCCCGAGATCGAGGAGGACGGCGAGGCGGTTGCCGCCGCCGACGAGGACGAGACCTTCCTCGAGGAGGAGGAAGAGGAGGGCGGCGACGTCTCGAACATCATCGGTGGTCCTGTCGCCGAAGGTGATGAGGAGAGATAAGTCGCCGAGGGCGACAGAGGAGCGCCAGCCGCTCCGATCGCCGCCCGAACTTCGCTCTTGAAGTTTCGATGCGATCGGCCTAATGAGCCGATCTTCCCGGCGGGGCGGCTTTTGGCGCCCCGCAGACGACTTCCCGGGTCAGGGGCCATAGCTCAGCTGGGAGAGCGCTTGCATGGCATGCAAGAGGTCAGCGGTTCGATCCCGCTTGGCTCCACCAATTTCCTGATCTCAGTGTTTTGGGTCACCCGTCCGAGCGCAGCGCCATCTTGGCACGCAGCGGACCTCGCGTGCGCGGCCGGGCACGGGCGCGCGCCGGCTTGGCTTCGGTGCGGCTCCAGAGCAGGCGGTCCGTGACCTCGAGCACATCGACCGCGAAGGTCAGTGGCGGCGCTACCAGGAGATAGAGGATCTTGGTGTCCGCCCCGCACTCGGACCACACGTGACGCGCAATCCAGAGCGAGCGCCCCACGTAGAACGCGGCCAGGGCCAGGAGAAGGGTCGGGGCCGAGAGCAGCACGGCAAGTATGGTCGTTTCTTCTGTCACGTTGGCACCGTGATTATTTCACTTCCAAGAAAATGTAACATTGAATCCGCGACGAGCGTTCCAGCTTCCAATCCCCTAGGGAATCGGCCCTCGCATATGCGAAAGCGCGCGACGCACGTGAGCACGTGTGCGCATCAGGGCTTGCCGGCCGCCAGCTCGTCGCCATCGGAGGCATACGCGGGCGGCACATAGATGTTCAGCGTCTCGAGCGGAACGCCGCCCGTATTGCGGACTTCGTGCAAATCCCCGCGTTGAATCAAGAACAAGCTGCCGGCGCGGATGGCATGGGTCTCGCCGTTGATGATCGCCTCGCCTTCGCCGTCGACGACGTAGAGCCACTGGTCCGCGCCGCCATGCCGGTTGTCCGGCCCGCCCTCGCGACCGCCCGGCGCGATCACCATCGAGGCGGCTTGCGAGCGGCCGTCTCCGATCAGGACGTGGAAGCCGCTCCGGTAGGCGACGGACGTGTGCTGCATCGCATCTCGCTCCGTGGTTGCTCCGAGAAGGAAACGCTCTCCCTGGGTGTTGGTTCGCCGCGCCGTTTACGCTGAACGCGCCGCCATCCCTCCCCGCCGGCCCGATGGCATCGAAGCTGCAGATCGAGCCTGAGTTCGCAAGCAGCATAGGCAAATGGAAGGCGGCATGAGTCACAAGCCTTTGAGAAACACCCTGCTCGGCTGTCTCGGATTGGGACTGCCGGCCGCCATCGCCCCATCGCTGGACGCCGCAACCCTGCGCGAGGCCGAGGCCGGCATACCCGCTCCGACCGGCATCGAGCTGATCGCCTTCGAGGCTCCGGGCTGCATCTACTGCCCCGTCTTCCGCCGCGACGTGGCGCCGTCCTACGCGGCGTCCAAGACCGGCAAGGAGGCCCCGCTCCGCTTCGTCGACGTCAACGACCCGGCCGCGGAGAGCTTCCACCTCGCTGGCCCCGTACGCATGGTGCCGACGGTCGTCCTCGTGCGCGACGGCGTCGAGATCGGCCGCATCAACGGATACGTCGGCCGCGAGGGCATGCACCGCCTCCTCGAGGGCCTGTTGCCGCCCGAGTGAATCCCGGCCGCACAACTATGCTAGACCTCGGGCTCTGCCCGAGGTCTCCATGCCGCTCTTCGTCCACATCGCGCCCGAGCCCGTCGCCAAGCGCATCCGGAGAAGCGGTATCGCGCCGCGCCGCCTTCGCGTGCCGCACGCGGGTTTCGACCGGCTCGTGTGGGCGTTCCCCGTCATGGAAAGCTACACGCGGACCCATCAGTGGGCGCGCGAGCTGAAGCGCTCCGGCGCG
>JBFXEP010000271.1:0-5007 GCA_050179995.1 Hyphomicrobium sp. | reverse complement strand
CCGCCCTCCTCGCCGCGCTCATGAACCCGACGCTGCGCGAGGAGCAGCGCGAGGGCCTCGCCAACATCGCCCTCGTCGTCCTCGACGAGAGCACGAGCCAGGCCCTCGACAAGCGCCCCGAGCAGAAATCCACCATCCGCGCCGGCCTCGAGGAACGCCTCGGCAAGATCAAGAACCTCGAGACGAAATGGATCACGTCCGAGCGCAACGAGGCCGCCACCGGACAAGGCACGCAGCTTTTCGCGGCCTTGAACCAGGCCCTCACCTCGACGCCGCCCGACCGCATCGCCGGCGTGATCTTCATCACCGACGGCCAGGTGCATGATATCCCGAAGTCCACCTCCGCCCTCGGCTTCGATGCGCCCGTGCACGCCCTCCTCACAGGCACGCCGAATGAGTTCGACCGCCGCATCGAGACCATCGAGGCGCCGCGCTACGGCCTCGTCGGTCAGTCGCGCGACATCGAGATCGCCGTGCGCGAGGCCGGCAGGAGTGCGGGCTCGGGCGCGCCGGTGTCGCTCAAGATTCGCCGCGAGGGCCGTCCCGACGAGATGCGCACCGCCCTCGTCAACGAGCACGTCTCGATCGAGATGCCGTTCCCGCATGCGGGCACCAACATCCTCGAGGTGGAGCTCGAGACGGCGCCGGGCGAGATCACGCCGGCCAACAACCGCGTCGTCGTCGTCGCCGAGGGCGTGCGCGAGAACCTGCGCGTGCTCCTCGTCTCCGGCGAGCCGCACGCCGGCGAGCGCACCTGGCGCAATCTCCTGAAGTCCGACGCCGCCGTCGACCTCGTCCACTTCACCATTCTGCGCCCGCCCGAGAAGCAGGACGGCACGCCGATCAACCAGCTTTCGCTCATCGCCTTCCCGACCAAGGAGCTGTTCTCGGACAAGATCCGCGACTTCGACCTGATCATCTTCGACCGTTACGAGCATCGCGGCATCCTGCAGCTCGCCTACTACGACAACATCGCCCGCTACGTGGAGGGCCACGGCGGCGCCGTGCTGATCGCGGCGGGCGACGACTACGCGGGCATGACGAGCCTCTATCGGACGCCGCTGTCGCCCATTCTTCCGGCCGCGCCCACGGGCCGCGTGCTCGAGGAGCCGTTCCGCGCCAAGATCACCGAGCAGGGCTTCCGCCATCCGGTGACGCAGGGACTCACCGGCTCCAACGCGCTCGCCCCCGACCGGCCCGCCACGTGGGGCCACTGGTTCCGCCAGGCCGAGGTGCGCCCCGATCGCGGCCGCGTCGTCATGGAGGGCGCGGAGAACCAGCCGCTCTTGGTGCTCGACCGCAAGGGCAAGGGCCGCGTCGCGCTCCTCACCTCCGACCACGCCTGGCTGTGGGCGCGCGGCTACGAGGGCGGCGGCCCGCACACCGACCTGCTGCGCCGCCTGTCGCACTGGCTGATGAAGGAGCCCGACCTCGAGGAGGAACGCCTCATCGCCTCCGCGCGTGGCCTGAAGCTCACCGTCGAGCGGCGCACGCTCGAGGACGAGGTGTCGCCCGTCACGATCTCGGGACCCGGCGGCGAGCGCAACGACGTGACGCTCGAGCGCGAGCGTCCGGGCGTCTGGAAGACCACATTCGATGTCAAGCTGCCCGGCCTCTACAAGGCCGAGACGCAGGCCACCTCCGGGCCGCTGACCGCCGTTGCCCACGCCGGCGTCGAGGACCCGCGCGAGATGAGCGAGGTCGTCGCCACCGATGCCAAGCTCAGGCCCCTCATCGAGCAGACCGGCGGCGGCATGTACTGGACGCGCACCGATGCCGCGGCGAGCGGCGGCGACGTCTCTTTGCCGCGCGTCTCGCTGATGTCGGGCGCCCGCGTGCTTGCGGGCTCGGGCTGGATGGGTCTGCGCGACCGCGAGTCGTTCGTCACCACGGGCGTCAAGCTCACGCCCATGTTCACCGGCCTCCTCGCCCTCGCCGCCCTCCTCGCCCTCCTCGCCACCGCCTGGTGGCGCGAAGGCCGCTGATCACGGCTGACATCTCGCCTCCACTGCCATCCCGGACGCGCGCAGCGCGATCCGGGACCCAGGAGTCGCTTGCGAGACGATTGCGTGCGTGTCCCTGGGTCCCGGCGCTTCGCGGCTGCGCCGCTCGGCCGGGATGACAAGGCTAGCCACCCGCTTGCCCCGTCTTGACCACCACGCGATAGCCCTTGGCCTCGAGTTGCGCGAGCACGGCTTCCAAGTGCGAGCGGTCCCGCGTCTCGATGACGAGGTTGAGCTCGGTGCCGCGCGCCGGCAGGTCGGTGAACACGCGCTGGTGATAGACCTCGACGATGTTGGCGCCGGCTTGCCCGAGCACGGCCGAGACGCGCGACAGCTCGCCCGGCCGGTCCGGGATGTCGATGGTGAGCCGCGACAGCCGCCCCTCGCGCGCCAGCTCCCGCGTGAGCACGCTCGCCAGCAGCCGCGGGTCGATGTTGCCGCCCGTCAGCACGAGACCCGCCTTGCGCCCGCGCCAGCGCGACCGATCCGCCATCACCGCCGCAAGCCCTGCCGCGCCCGCGCCCTCGACGACCGTCTTCTCGATCATGAGCAATGCGAACGTCGCCCGCTCGAGGTCCGTCTCGCTGACGAGCACGATGTCGTCGACCAGCCGCTCGATGATGCCGGCCGCAATCGTTCCGGGCTCCGCGACCGCGATGCCTTCCGCCAGCGTGTCGCCGCGCACCGGCAGCGCCGTGCCCTTCACCAGGTTGTACATCGACGGGTAGAGCGCCGCCTCGACGCCGATCACCTCGATGCCGGGCTTCAGCGCCTTGGCCGCCACCGCCATGCCGGCGATCAGCCCGCCGCCACCCACCGGCACGATCAGCGTGTCGAGATCGGGCACCGCGTCGAGCATCTCGAGCGCCACCGTGCCCTGCCCCGCGATCACCAGGGGGTCGTCGAAGGGATGCACGAACACGAGCCCGCGCTCCTCGCCGTAGGCGTGCGCAAAGCGCGCCGCGTCCTCGAGCGTCTTGCCTTCGAGGATTACCGTCGCGCCCCAGCGCTTGGTGTTCTCGGCCTTCACGGCCGGCGTGCCTTCCGGCATCACGATCGTCGCCGGGATGCCGAGCCGCCCCGCGTGATAGGAGACGCCCTGCGCATGATTGCCGGCCGACATGGCGATGACGCCGCGCTTGCGCTCGCTCGCCGAAAGTGCCGAGAGCCGCACCAGCGCGCCGCGCTCCTTGTAGGACGAGGTGAACTGCAGGTTCTCGAACTTGAGCCAGATCTCGAGCCCAAGGTCGTGAGAGAGCGTGAAGCTGCGGTCGCAGGGCGTGCGCACGACGGCGCCGTCGAGCACCTTCGCCGCGCGGTTGATGTCGTCGAGCGTCAGGGTGGCCGCCAAATCCGTCTTGCCTGCCATGATGTCCTTGCCTGGAAGCGCCGGTGGTGAGGACCGGTTTGAGCCCGAGCCGGAATTCGCTACAAACGCGCGCAAAGCACGAAACAGAGGGTCTCGGGAAATGGCGAAAGTGGCATGGATCGGCTTGGGCGTCATGGGGTATCCGATGGCCGGGCACCTGCGCACGAGGGGCGGCCACGATGTCGCGGTCTTCAACCGCAATCCGGCCAAGGCCGAGGCGTGGCTCGCAGCCTTTGGCGCGGGCTCCGCGCACGCGACGCCGGCCGCCGCCGTAGTGGGCGCCGACCTCGTGTTCGCCTGCGTCGGCAACGACGACGACCTGCGCCAGGTGACGCTCGGCGCGGACGGCGCGTTTGCCGCGATGCGCCCCGGCGCGATCATGATCGACCACACCACCGCCTCCGCAGATGTCGCCCGCGAGCTTGCCGCCGCGGCCGGTCGCCGCGGCCTCGCATTCATCGATGCGCCCGTGTCGGGCGGACAGGCGGGCGCGGAAGCAGGCCAGCTGACCGTCATGTGCGGCGGCGACGAGAAAGACTTCCGCGCCGCCGAGCCGGTGATCCGCGCCTACGCCAAGGCTGTGCGCCTGATGGGTCCGGCGGGATCCGGCCAGCTCGCCAAGATGGTCAACCAGATCGCCATCGCCGGTCTCGTGCAGGGCCTCTCCGAGGCCATCGCCTTCGCCGAGAATGCCGGGCTCGACGTGGCGGCCGTCATCGACACCATCTCCAAGGGCGCCGCCCAGTCGTGGCAGATGGAGAACCGCTGGCAGACCATGCATGCGCGCCGCTTCGATTTCGGCTTCGCCGTCGACTGGATGCGCAAGGACCTCGGCATCTGCCTCGCAGAGGCGCGCCGCAACGGCACCTCGCTCCCCGTCGCCGAGCTGGTCGACGCCTACTACGGCGAGGTGCAGGAGAAGGGCGGCGGCCGCTGGGACACCTCGAGCCTCATCACCCGCCTGCCCGGAAAGCCGCAAAGCACTTGAAATGCGCTATTGAGAGCGCGTCTGAGCAATCGATCGAGAGGCGAGATCCATGCCCATCACGGCTTTCTACGCGTCTATCCTGGCGTTCCTGTTTATCCTGCTCTCGGCGCGAGTCATCGCCCAGCGGCGAGAAGCGCGCGTCGAGATCGGCGTCGGCGAAAGCAAGGAGCTGCTGCGGCGCTCGCGCGTGCATGCGAACTTCGCCGAGTACGTGCCGTTCGCTCTGTTGCTGCTCGCCCTTGCCGAGAGCCTTCATGCGCCGCCGCTCGCGCTGCACGGGCTGGGGCTGGCGCTCGTCGCGGGGCGCTTCCTCCACGCCTACGCGCTCTCGCAGAACCCGCACATCCTACCCCTGCGCGCCGTTGGCATCTCCGTGACGATGATCACGATCGCGCTTGCCGCGCTACTCTGCTTCGTCCTCGCCGGCATCCAGCTGATCGTGTGACCCCCTCTCCCCATGCTTCATGTGGAGAAAGCGGATCAACCGCTCTTCCTCTTGTCCGAGGGCGCGCGCGCGAAGGTGAGCGGCAGCGCCGTCGTGTGCTTGATCTCCTCCATGGCGAAGGCGGACGACACCTTGGCGATCTCGATGTTGGAGATGAGCTTCTTGTAGAACACGTCGTAGGCCGCGATGTCCGGCACCGCGA
>JBFXEP010000270.1:0-5007 GCA_050179995.1 Hyphomicrobium sp. | reverse complement strand
GACCTCCTCGCCGACCGCTTCTGGGTCGATGCCCGCGAGATGATGGGCCAGCAGTTCGTGATCCCTTCGGCCGGCAACGGGGCCTTCATCGTCGGCGCCCTCGAGAACCTCTCCGGCAGCGACGCCCTCATCGCGCTGCGCGGCCGCGGCATCCGCGAGCGCACCTTCACCCTGGTCGAGGACCTGCGCCGCGACGCCGAGCGCAAGTTCCGCGAGAAGGAGGAGGCGCTGACCGCCAAGCTCAAGTCCGTCGAGCAGGAGCTCGAGAAGCTGCAGGCAACCAGCGCGGCCGCCTCGACCGGCGGCAGCGTCATCGTCTCCGACCAGGAGCGCGAGGCCGTCGAGCGCTTCACGGGCGAGATGCTCGACACGCGCCGCGAGCTGCGCCAGGTGAAGCTCGCGCTCAGCCAGAGCATCAACAATCTCGACGGCTGGCTGCAGTTCGCCAATATCGCCCTTGTCCCGATCCTCATCGTCGTCTTCGGCCTCGCATGGACATACTGGCGCTCGCGCCGCACGGCCGCGAAATCGTGACGCGCCGCGACCTGGAGATTTGAGAGCGATGACACCTAGAGAATTCGCAGCCCTCGCCACCGTCGCGGTGCTCTCCCTGATCACCGCCATCGCCGTCTATTCGGCGCGCGCACCCGGCACGCTCGGGGCGACCGGCACCGGCAAGCTCGTGCCCGGCCTCGCCGCGCGCGCGGGCGAGATCGCCCGCCTCTCCGTCACCCAGGGCGGCCGTCCCCTCGTCATCGAGAAGACGGGCGACACATGGCTCGTGAAAAGCCAGGACGGCTACCCGGCCGAAACCGAGAAGGTGCGCGCGCTCGTCACCTCGCTCGCCGACGCCACCCTGCTCGAGCCGAAGACCCGCGTCTCGACCCGCTACGCCGCGCTCGAGGTCGACGATCCCACCGGCAAGAACTCCAATGCGCGCCTGATCAAGCTCGAGACCGCGGACGGTGCCACCATCGCCGAGGTCATCGCCGGGAAACCGCGCCTCGCGGCGACCGGCGCCGGAGCGAAGGACAAGGGCGGCACCTACGTGCGCCGCCCCGGCGACGAGCAGAGCTGGCTCGCGAGCACGAGCATCACCGGCGGCGCGGCGCTCAAGGACTGGGCCACCGCCCGCGTCTTCGAAAACCCCGCCGACAAGGTGAGGACGCTCACCGTCACCGTCGCCGGCGAGACGCCCTACGAGATCAAGCGCGCCGACGACGGCTCGCACACCCTCGCCGCCATTCCCGCCGGCAAGAAGGTGAAGTACGTCAACATGATCGACAACATCGTCGAGGCTGCGTCCTTCCTCGACTTCGACAACGTGCGCAAGGCCGATGGTTCGACCGCGGGCGAGGCCGGTACCGTCGCCTTCGAGACCGAGAGCGGCTTGAAGATCGCGCTCAAGGTCCGCCGCGACAAGGACGCCGTCTGGATCGCCGTCGATCCGGCGGGCGAAGGCGACGCCAAGACGGCCGCCGACGGCATCCGCACCCGCACCGCCGGCTGGGAGTTCTCGGTCACCCCGTCGAAGGCCGACACCATGCTGAAGAAGCTCGCCGACCTCCTCGAGGACGACACGCCGGCCGCCGCGCCGGGCGCCGAGGGCGGATTGCCACCGGGCGCGATGCCCCACGGCGCCATGCCTCCTGGGACCATGCCTCCCCCGGATGTCCTGCCGCCAGGCGTCATGCCGCCGCCCGAATGACGGCGACACCGCTCACTTTGCGGCTTTGGCTCCCCCACGCTCCCATGCCGGCGTGCCGAACCGCTCGACGAGGAAGTCGATGAACACGCGCGACTTGGCGGCGAGGAAGCGGTTCGGCGCATAGAGCGCATGGATCGCCCCGTCCTCGGGCGGGTAGTTCGCGAGCACGGTGACGAGTCGCCCCGCCGCGATATCGGCACCGACCAGGAACGTCGGCAGGCGCGCGATGCCGATGCCCTTGATCGCCGCATCCCGCAGCGTATCGCCGTTGTTGGAGCTGAGGCAGGCCGACACCGGCACCGTCACCGGCGCGCCGTTCTCGGTCAGCGCCCAGCGCGGAACGGTGATCGAATGCCCGTAGTGCAGGCATTTGTGGTCGATGAGATCGTCCGGCTGCTTGGGCGTGCCGTGCCGCGCGAGGTAGTCCGGGCTCGCCACCACCACGACGCGCACCGTGGAGATGCGCCGCGCGATGAGGCTCGAATCCACCATGGCCCCGATGCGCACCGTGACGTCCACGCCCTCCTCGAGCGGATCGATCATGCGGTCGGTGAGCGTGAGCTCGACCTTGAGCTCCCGGTAGCGGTCCATGAAGTCGGCGATCGCCGACCCGAGATAGAGCGTGCCGAACGACATCGGCGCGTTGATCTTGAGCACACCCTTGGGCTCGTCGTGGAGCCGCGCGATCTGCGCTTCCATCTCCTCGATCTGGGTCAGGATGGCGAGGCAGCGCTCGTAGTAGGCGAGCCCCGCCTCCGTCGGCGAGACGCGCCGCGTCGTGCGGTCGAGAAGGCGCGCGCCGAGCTCCTGCTCGAGCTGCGTGACGGCCTTGCTGATGGCCGATCGCGTCACCCCGAGCCGGCGCGCCGCCTCCGCGAAGCTTCCGCTCGCGACCACCTTCGTCAGCACGGTCATGGCTTCGAGCTTGTCCACGGGGAAAGGCCTGCGCCGCGCCTCAGATGAGCGCCTTGAAGTTGTTGTAGATCGTGCGTGCGGTCGCGCCGTAGGTCGGCAGCAGCGCCGCGACGTCGGAGGTGAGCTTCTGCGCGCTCCCGGGTCCGAGCGTCTGCTCGAGCGCACGCTCATACTCGGGGATCGCCACCCAGTTGGGAACCGTGTCCGGTCCCGCCTCCACATGACACTGCAGCCCGTAGGCGTGCGCGCCGTAGCGGAACGCCTGGTACTCGCACGCTTCCGAGCGCGCGAGATGCACCGCGCCGCCCGGCAGCGCCTTCACCTCGGCCCCATGCCACTGCAGCACATGCATCGGATCGGGCACGCCCGCGAGCAACGGATCGCGGCGGCCCTCGGCCGTCTGCGTGATGGTGAGTGCTCCGACCTCGGGCCGTGGCCCCGGCCCCACGCGCCCGCCGAGCGCATCCGCCAGCAACTGATGACCGAGGCACATCCCGAGGTAAGGCCGCCCCATGTCGGCGACGAAGCGGCGGATCGCGGCCTTCTCCGCCTTGAGCCACGGGAACTGGTCCTCCTGCCACGTGTCCTGCGGGCCGCCCATGACGATCATGACGTCGAACGGCTCAAGATCGGGAATGGCTTCGCCCTGGTCGAGCTCGACCGTGTGCCAGGCAAGTCCGTCCTCGCGCAGAAAATCGCGGAACACCCCCGGATGCTCGACATCCACATGCTGCAGAACCAGAACCTTCATGAACCTCTTCCCTTTCTCCATTCCCGCCTCTGAGGACACCGGGCCGCGGCCGGTTGCCGATCCGTCCGGCCGATGCCCATTTGCTTGAGCAGATATCCGCGTCCTCAGCGAAACGGGTCCACCTCCCTTGAGAGCGGCAAAAACCAGAGCCACAACAACGCCCCCACGCGACGTCCTTGTCGGCCACTTTCACGTCTGGCACAATAGTTGCCTCCTAAGAAAATACATCCTGCCGGTCTTCCTACGTGCAGGACAAGGGCGTGTGCCCGGACCACATGCTTCAGGATTTGCATCTCACCAAGGCTGACCTCGGCGTCAGGAAAGCCGGAATCTTCCCTGTCTCGCGCTCACGGGCGGTCTCACTGTCACCTTGATCGCGAACTGGATTTTCCAGCTTCCGGGCTAGATCGAAACCCGCGTGCGTCGCCGGTCCACTCCCTCGGCCGGCGACGCCCTCCATCCACAAATGAAATGCCCACCGGCTGAGCCTCGCGCCCATCGTTTGGGCAGGGGCATTGCCCACGCGCACGCCGCCGCGGCAACAGTGAGATTACCTAGGTATTCCTGATAATTGTAAGCCCCATCGAGGTTTTTCGCCCTTGCGGGCCATCGCACCGCGGATGGTTTCACCCCTGGCACAAGAGTTGCCTCTAGGGAAACGGACCTGAGCCGCGTGCCGCCATTCGGCGTGGCACGCGCGGTGCGGGGCTGGAGCTGGGCAAGCGAGTAGCAGGGGAGATCTACATGGCCGATCAAGCAACGGCGATGCTTACGCTGTTCACGGAGTTCTACTTTTTTCTGACGATCGTTCTGATGTTCTTCATCCACATCGGCTTCTGCATGTACGAAGTCGGCGTGGCGCGAACCAAGAACGTGCAGCACACTCTTCTCAAGAACGCGATGGCGATCCCCGTGGTCGGTCTCGCGTTCTTTCTGTTCGGCATGTGGATCTACATCAGCCTGCAGCAGTGGCCCGTGGGCTCGAGTACGGTGAGCTTCGCCACCGGCTTCGAGCCGTGGTCGGAAAAGCTCGCGCCGAACCTCTCGGATCGAATCTCCGGCGTCTTCTGGGGCGCCTTCGCGTTGTTCGGCATGACGGCTGCTTCTATCGTCTCCGGCTCGATCATCGAGCGCGCCAAGACGACGGGCTTCCTGGTCATCGCCATCTACGTCGGTGCCGTCGCCTGGGTGTTCCCGGCCGCGTGGGGCTGGTCGGGCAACGGCTGGATGACCCAATACCTCGGCTTCCACGACCAGTACTGCTCGGCGGTCCTGCACAGCGTATCGGGCTTCGCCGCGCTCGGCATCCTGATCAACCTCGGACCGCGCATCGGCAAGTTCGGCCCCGATAGCGCGCCGCGTGAGATCCCGGCCCACAATCCGTGGATGGTCACCATCGGTCTCTTCATGATCTATGTCGGCTTCTTCGGCTTCTACGCCGCGTGCCACATTCCGATGGCGAACATCGCCGCCGCTGGCCAGCCGGCCTACTGGACCGCGACCAACCTCTACGGCTTCCCGATCACGCTGTCGGGCGTCACCATGAACTTCCTGCTCGCTCTCTTCGCGGGCATGATGACGGCCTACATGGTGTCGGGCGGCAACGCCTTCTGGACCTTCTCGGGCGGCCTCA
>JBFXEP010000269.1:0-5012 GCA_050179995.1 Hyphomicrobium sp. | reverse complement strand
GCAGGCGCACCGGCGGGCCCGAGATGTCGATGCGGGTGCCGATCAGCTCGCGAAAGAGCGCGAGCTGGGAGCGCACGAGGTCGGACACGCGCACGCCCTGCCAGTTGCTCTCGATCAGGAGGTCCTGGCTCGCGGCGAGACCGACGATGCGGTTCGAGAACTGGCGCACGAACTGCTTGGGGTCGTCGGAGGGCATCTGGCGAGCGATGGCCTGCACGACCGCCAGCATGTTCTTCGAGCGGTGATTGACCTCGCGCATCAGCAAGAGAATCTGCTGCTCCGCCTGCTCGCGCAGCTTGGCCGCCTCGACCAGCGCCGAGCCGATGGCATTGGCCTCGGCGACGACGGTCGGCGTGAATTCCACCGCGCGGCCGGCGCCGAGCGCCTTGGCGGCGTCCTCCGCCAGATCGAGGGGCCGCGTGATCACGCGCGCGACGCCGACCGCGCCGGCGATGCCGACGCAGGTGAAGGCGGCGACGATGAGGACATAGTTCAACAGTGCCTGCCGGGCGGCGCTATCGATGCTCTCGGCCGGAACGGACACGTAGACGTTCCAATCGGCCATGCGCGAAGCAGCGACGCCCCACTTCACCGCGCGTCCTTCGAGGTCGGTACCCTCAGGCGTTTGATCGCCTCCGCCGATGCGAGCCGCGCCGGAGAACGGCTTGCCGACGAATTTGTCTTGCTCGAGCGAGCGCGCGATGATGACGCCCTTGCGATCGGTGATGGTGGCACGCCACGTGTCCGGGATCTTCTGGCGGTCGAGCAGATCCTTCATCAGGCTCGGCTCGAGCGACAGCGAGAGCACATAGCGCAGCTTCTTGTTGCGCATGACGGGAACGCTCACCGCCATCACGGGCCGCTTGGCGACGTCGCCGATCACGACGTCGGACACGAAGGGCTTGTTGTCGGTGATGACGGTACCGTCGAAGCCGGAACTCGTGGGAAGGGCGGAGCCATAGGGCACGCGCGTGTTGAGGAGCTGCTGGCCGCTTTTGTCGCGCAGGAAGGCATACAGGCCGCGCGAGCTCAGCGCCGCGGCGGCCTGCCGGTAGACGGTGGCAAAGTCATCCTCGGCGAGGGCCGGCGTTGTGGCCAGCGATTCCAGGATGACGATGTAGCTGTTGAGCGTCTGGTCGAGGTCGCCGGCGGTGCGCTCGGCCGTGCTGCGCGCCTCGCCGAAGAGGCGCGAGCGCTCGGACGAAGTCAGGCGGGCCGCCTCCATGCCGAGGAGCGCCAGGAGCGGCACGGCAAGGGCGATGATCGAGAGGGCGAGCAGGAAGGAAACGGGCCACGGCGGGCGGAGCGACAGAGAGGGTTTCATTCCGTGCAGGCCATCCAAGGCGGCGGCGTCGACGCGTTGTCTTTCCCCGGCGGGCGGTTGCGTGTGCCACGCACGCGCCGTAGCGGGCCGCCCTCGGGACCACCCGCTGCAGAGACAGGTCGTATGACTAATCCATCCTGGCGCGCGCGTCGACCTTACTCGGCCGGCATCTCGATGTCCGCACGCACCACCTGCTCGGTAAGCTTGGATGAGCAATACTCGATGAAACGAAACGCGTAGCCCCTAAGATAGGTTCCGCGGCGCACGGCGATACGCGAGAAGTTCGCCTCGAACAGGTGGCCGGCTTCGATCAGGCGCAGCTGCGGGTCGCGCGCGGCATCGACGGCCCGCGAGGCGACGATGCCGATGCCGAGCCCCAGCTCGACGTAGGCCTTGATCACGTCGGCATCGAGCGCCGAAAGCACGATGTCGGGGGCGATGCCGGCCTGGTTGAAGGCCTTGTCGATCCTGGAGCGGCCGGTAAAGCCCTCGCTGTAGGTGATGAGCGGCCACTCGGCGAGGGCCTCGAGGGTCAGCTTCTCGTCGCTGTCGAGGGCGTGGCCCACCGGAACGACGACGCCGTGATGCCAGGAATAATACGGGAAGACCGCGAGCTCGGGCGCGTCCTGGAGCGCCTCGCTGGCGATGCCGATGTCGGCCTGGCCGCTTCTCAGCATGGAGACGATCTCGCCGGGGCTCGCCTCGTGCAGCACGAGGTTGACCTTGGGGAAGTGGCGCTTGAACTCGGTGACCACGGGGGGGAGCGCATAGCGCGCCTGCGTATGCGTGGTGGCGACGACGAGCTGCCCCTTGTCCTTCATGGAGAACTGCTCGCCGAGCTTCTTGATGTTCTGCGTATCGAGGAGGATGCGCTCGACGATGCCGATCAGCTCCTGCCCGGGCTCGGTGAGCCCGAGGAGGCGCTTGCCGCGCCGCACGAAGAGCTCGATGCCGAGCTCGTCCTCGAGATCCTTGATGTGCTTCGACACGCCGGATTGCGACGTGTGCAGAGCACCCGCGACCTCGGTCAGGTTGAAATTGCGCCTCACCGTCTCGCGGACGATGCGTAGCTGCTGGAAATTCATCGGACGTACTCACGTGTGAGAGGCCGGTACGCTCGATCGCAGAGACTCGACGATTGCGAGAGGCGAACAGCGTAACGGAAACTACAAAGGTAGCGGGTGGCGAACAAGGCGCCGCGGCTGATCGCGGGCAATGCTGTGGAGAGCGTCAACAGCATGGCGCCCCGGAGATGCTTGCGCATCGCCGAGTCCGATCGAGCCTGACGCTGCCGTTGCCTTTCGCCACGCTACTTGTCCCCGAACAGGCTGAGCCGCTTGCTCTTCAAGCGCACACGCTCGCCGGTCGCGAGACCGAGAGCGGCCAGCTCCGCCGGCGTCACCTCGACCTCGAAGTACTCCTTGTTGCCCTCGCGCGCATCGCCGTTGGCAACGAGCTCGACGCGCGTCGTGGCGCCGGCGGCCAGGATGCGGTTGACCTTGGCCTCGACGCCCTCGGCCCCCTCGCGCACGATCTCCGTGTCGTGAGGACGGGCGTAGGCGACGACGGTGCTGCCTTCGCTGAGGTCGCTGCGGCCGTGGGGAAGCAGATCGTTGCCGATGCGCACATGGTTGCCTTCGACGCGGCCGCGGAACTGGTTCACCGTGCCGATGAAGCTGTAGGCGAACGAGGTGGCCGGCTCGTTGTAGATCTCGCGCGGCGAGCCGATCTGCTCGATACGGCCCTTGTTCATGAGCACGACGCGATCGGCGACCTCGAGCGCCTCCTCCTGGTCATGCGTGACGAAGACCGAGGAAATGTGCAGCTCGTCATGCAGGCGTCGCAGCCAGCGGCGCAGCTCCTTCCTGACCTTGGCGTCGAGGGCGCCGAACGGCTCGTCGAGCAGCAGCACCTGCGGCTCGACGGCAAGCGCGCGGGCGAGCGCGATGCGCTGGCGCTGGCCGCCAGAGAGCTGGGAGGGAAAGCGGTCGGCAAGCCAATCGAGCTGCACGAGCTCGAGAAGGCGACGCACGCGCGCGCGAATCTCCTTTTCCGGCGGGCGGCTGGCGCGCGGCTTCACGCGCAGCCCGAAGGCAACGTTCTCGAACACGGTCATGTGGCGGAACAGGGCGTAGTGCTGAAACACGAAGCCCACATGGCGCTCGCGGACGTGCTTCGCGGACGCGTCCTCGCCCTCGATGATAATCGACCCCTGGTCGGCATGCTCGAGGCCGGCGACGATGCGCAACAGCGTCGTCTTCCCGCATCCCGACGGGCCGAGAAGTGCGATCAGCTCGCCGCGCGGAAGGTCCAGGTTGATGTTGTCCAGCGCCTTGAAGGTGCCGAACGACTTGGAAATGCCCCTGACCTCAATGCTCATGACGACGTCTCCGCGGAATTCGACAAGCCGGCTCGCCATTCAATGTAGGTCTTGATTACGAGCGTAACGAGTGCCAGCAGCGCCAGCATGGAGGCGACGGCGAACGCGGCCGCGAACTGATACTCGTTGTAAAGGATTTCCACGTGCAGCGGCATGGTGTTGGTCTCGCCGCGGATGTGACCGGAGACGACCGACACGGCGCCGAACTCGCCCATGGCGCGCGCGTTGCAGAGGATGACGCCATAGAGCAGCGCCCATTTGATGTTGGGGATCGTTACCCGCCAGAAGGTCTGCAAGCCGGAGGCGCCGAGGGAGACGGCGGCCTCCTCCTCGTCCTTGCCCTGGGACTGCATGAGCGGAATGAGCTCGCGGGCGACGAACGGGAAGGTGACGAAGACGGTCGCCAGCACGATACCGGGCACGGCGAAGATAATGCGAATGTCGTGGTCCGACAGCCAGGGGCCGATCCAGCCCTGGGCGCCGAAGATCAGCACGTAGATCAAGCCGGCGACGACGGGGGAGACCGAGAACGGCAGGTCGATGAACGTGATGAGGAGGTGCTTGCCCGGGAAGTCGAACTTGGCGATGGCCCAGGCCGCGGCGACGCCGAACGTGAGATTGAGCGGAACCGAGATGGCGGCGGCGATCAGGGTCAGCTTGATGGCGCTCACGGCGTCCGGCTCGACGAGGGCCGCGAAATACGTCTCCCATCCCTTGCGGAACGCCTCGACGAACACGGCGAGCAGCGGCATGAGCAGGAACAGCGCGAAGTAGGTGAGGCCGAGAGCCAACACCGTGTACTTGACCCAGCGACTGTCGCGGGTCGCGATGTTGCCCTCGAAGCGGGTCGCAGATCCCGAGTTCGGCGCGAAGGCGGCTGCAACTCCGGCCATCAGATTTCCCTCCCTGAGCGGCGCGATGTCCAGGCCTGAAGGCCGTTGATGACGAGCAGAAGAATGAAGGAGACGACGAGCATCACCGAGGCGACAGCGGTGGCACCCTCGTAGTCGTACTGCTCGAGCTTGGTGATGATCATGAGCGGCGTGATCTCGGAGACCATCGGAATGTTGCCGGCGATGAAGATCACCGACCCATACTCTCCGACGGCGCGGGCGAAGGCGAGCGCGAAGCCAGTGAGAAGCGCCGGCAGGAGGGTCGGGAACACGACGCGGCGGAAGGTTTGGAGCCGGCTGGCTCCGAGGCTCGCCGCCGCTTCCTCGAACTCGGCGTCGAGATCCTCGAGGATCGGCTGCACGGTGCGGACGATGAAGGGCAAGCCGATGAACACGAGCGCGACGAGAATGCCGA
>JBFXEP010000268.1:0-5038 GCA_050179995.1 Hyphomicrobium sp. | reverse complement strand
ACCAACGCTGACCATCCACGGATCGAGCTCGACGGTGTCGAGATAAGCGCCGCCCGCGTGGATGTCGGAGTCGATGCCGATGATTTTCTTCACGTCGAACGATAGCTGCCAGCCGCCGCCGAGCGCCACGTCGACGCCGCCGCCGAGTGCCAAGCCCCAGTCGTTCTTGAGATCGATGCCGGGGCCCGACTCGTCGAAGATGGCCATGTAGTTCACGCCGACGCCGACATAGGGCTTAAAGGCGCCGAGCTGCTGGTGGTACTGCAGCGACAGCGTGGGCGGAAAGATCCAGACATCGGAAATCTTGGCGCCGTTGGCTTGATTGAAGATCGAGTGAGACGTGAAGCAGCAAATCGTCTCGACCGCGATGTTGTTGGTCAGGAAGTAGGCGATGGAGAGCGTCGGCACAGCCCGCTCCTCCACGTCGATGGTGAGACCGCTTGCTCCCTTGAGGTCGCTTTCCGGCAGCACGTAGGTCCCCAGCACCTTGATCAGCGTATTGCCCTGGTTGTCACCAGCCAACGCCGGCGAGGCGGCCGGAAGCGCCAGCGCGATGGCCATGAGCGGAGCGGCCAGCAGAACGTATCGCTTAACTGCAGCAAGACTGTAGAAAGGCTTGAAGTTCGTCATTGGTCTAATCCCCCCGGATTTGGACTTCATCTCCAGACGCGAAGTGCATGCACGTTCCCAACTCAGACTATAAAATTGCGGGCCTTGGCCTCGGCCATGATCTCGGCGACGACGCCGATCGCGAGCGACGCGCAGCCTTTCGCACCGGCGATCATCCCTATCGGGCCGCGGATGCGTGCGAGCTTGCGATCGTCGACGCCCTCGGCGGCGAGCGCCTCGAGGCGGGCCTCATGGACCCGTCTGCTGCCCACGGCGCCGATGTAGAAGCATGGCCCGTCGAGCAGCGTTTGCAGGATCGGCGGCTCCCAGTGGTGCTCGTGGAAGGCAAGCACCGCCGCGGTCCAAGGATCGGTGTGGAACGCGGGCGGCAGCGCTGCGCACGCGATGTTGTGCGGCGCGAGGCCGCAGAGGGCCAACTCGGTCTGTGTCCCTTCATCGGGAGACGCCGTCTCGACATCGATGCCGACGTTGCTGGCGAGCCGGGCGATGGCCGCCATCGACGGGCCAATGCCGACGAGATGCATGCGGATGGCGGGAACATAGACGCGGGTGAACGTATCACCCTCGCGCCCGGAGCTCGGCACCTCCATGCCGGCGGGCAGATCGTCGACGGCCTCGCTCGAGCCTGTCACGAGATCGGTACGGAGCGCCGTGATCGACCGCTCGGCGCGGGCCCTTGAGATCTTCGCGATCACATCCTGGTCGAGACTCTGATCGAAGTAGATGTCGAGACCCGCTCCGCACGGGAGCCGGATGTCGAAATATCTCGAATTCTTCCCGTAGCGGACGAGCCGGTTCTGGCCCTCCATTATGACCGCCAGAGCCTCGTGCGCGACAGCCTGCTCGAGGCAGCCTCCGGACAGGTAGCCGACATAGGCGCCGGTCTCCGACACGGCCATCTGGGCGCCGGCGCTGCGCGGCGAGCCGCCTTCGATGCCAACGACGGTGACCAGCGCGCACCTCTGGCCGGCCCGCCGCCAGTCGAGCAGCCAGGGCATCACGTCGTCGGTGTGCATGAGATCGCGGGTTGCGACCGGCTGTATACGATTGAGCATTCGTCGTCCCGCCCCTCGGCATCCCATCAGGGCCGTGCACGCTTGCACCTTGCGTGCATCGGCTCGGCCTATCGATCGACGCACTCAATGGCGTGATCGAATTTGATGATCAGGCTAGGAATTGCTGCGCTGCGGGCGCAACGGCCCATGCACGAAGGTGCCGGCAGGGTGCTTAATGCGATGAAATTTGCACGTGTGGCGGTTTGCCTTGCACGAAATACGTCAGCAGGACTGACTCAATTTCACGAAATTCGGAGCTTCGCGCGCATGTGCACGCGCAACCGGACGCGAGCGGATTCGTCGCCGGCGATTGGGGCTGCAACTCGGAACGGAGCTGGGCCGAATCGATGGCTCGCGTGATCGCGGTTCAACTGAATGGATACGGCGCTCTCTCTAGAAGCAGAACCCAAGGCCGGACAGCTGGGAGAGGTCGATCAGGAGCGCCGCGCCGCGCAGCGCGAACAGCCCGATGGCGCCGGAGATGATCATCACGGCAACCACGGTGACGCCGAGCTTGAGAGGGCGCGGCATGGCGGCGCCGCGTCCCGGCGCATCGGCAACACTATGCTCGGTGGCGCTGCCCATGCTTCCTACACCACCTCGCGATGCGCTTGCTCTCGATCGCCGAACAGAGCCGGGCGATGCGCCGAGCTTTCCTTGATGGGCACTTGCAGGAGTGCTGCGAACAGCCCAAGCCCTACGGAAACCCACCACATGATATCATAGGACTTGAATTGATCGAACACCATCCCGCCGAGCCAGCCTCCCGCGGCGGCTCCGACTTGGTGCGAGAAGAAGACGACGCCGAACAGCATCGTCGCCCACCTTGTGCCGTAGAGATTGACAACCAGCGTCGACGTCAGCGGCACGGTCGAAAGCCACAGCACGCCGAGCAGCCCGCTCAGCAGAATAACCGTCATGCCAGTTAGCGGCAGATACAGGAAGCCGAGAAACACCAGCGCCCGGCCGAGATAGATGAGGCTGAGGCCGGTCCTGAGCGGCATGATCCGGCCGCACTTCCCCGCGAGGACAATGCCCGCCAGATTGCCGAGGCCGACGAGCATGAGCGCGAGGACGGCGTCACCATCCGGCAAGCCCAGATCGCCGACGAACGACGGCAGGTACGTGGCAAAAAAGGTGACGTGAAACCCGCACACGAAGAACCCGGCATTGATGAGCCAGAAGCTCGGGCTGGCGAAGGCCGTGGAGAGCGCCGCCACAAAATCATCGCCCGACCGATCCGACGCCAGGCGTGGGCGGTCACGCGTCGCGAGGACCAGCGGAACGACGATGAGGACCGCCGCCGCCAGCACGGAGAGGCTGTTTCTCCAGCCGATCTCGTCGATCAACAGGTGGGTGATCGGCAGCACGGCGATGATGCCGATAGCGCTGCCGAGACCGAGTGCGGCGATGGCCGAGGATTGCTCCTCCGGGGGTGCCGAGCGGGCCACGGCGCCGACAGCCGCGCCGATGCCGGCCCCCGCCAACCCGAGTCCCAGGAACACACCGGCCAGCAGGAGAAGGTCCTGGCTGGCCGCGCTCCGCAGCGTGATCAGACCCACTGCGGTCGCCAGCAGTCCCATGGTGATGACGATGCGCGAGCCATAGCGATCCGCGACGGCGCCGATGACCGGGGCGCTCACGCCCCAAATGATGTGAGCGAAGGCGATCGAAAGTCCGAAGGCCTCGCGGCCCGGCCCCGGTCCGGCCGTGATCGGCCGAACGTAGAGCCCCATCGTCTGCCAGATGCCCATGACGGCCGCCGCCGAAATGGCCGCCGCAAGCACCACCAGCCATGCGGGAGACGTGCCGGGTGCCGATGACAGTGCGGCGTCCTTCATGTCGTCACCTGCTTCTGCCGATCCTGAGCTGCCGCGATGGTCCGAAACCCGCCATCAGGCTGTTGGCCATGGGCCAGGAGCGGTGGTAGGGGACGTGCCTACCGCATCAGCTCGCTTCCTTAGAGGTGGCCTGATCGTGTGTGAATTGCCATAGGCCCATGGGAGTGTAGCCGAACTTTTTCTTGAATACCCTGCTGAAATGCGCCGTGTCGCTGAAGCCCCATTGAAATGCGACGTCCTTGACGATGCAGCGCGCCTCGCTGCGCGCTGTGAGCGCGTCACGACAGCGCTCGAGGCGCCGGTCCATGATCCAGCGCGATACGCTGCAACCAAGCGCAGAGAAGAGCGTGTGAACGTAGCGCACGGAGATGCCGTTGCCCTCTGCGATCTTCTTCACGCTCAGCTCGGAATCCTGGAGGTTCTCCAGAATGTAGCGCTGCACATGACGGAGGTGGCTCTTGGAGGCACGCAGCGCCGGTTGCTGCAGGCGGGTCGCGGCAGCGGCGCCAAGCTCGATGCTCGACCACTTCACGCCGAAGGCATCCTCGTCCGCTACCTTGTCGAATTCGAGGGCGATTGACTTCAGATGAGCAAAGAGCAAGGCGCCGATGCCGGACGAGGCTTCGAGCACACCACCTCTGATCAGCAGACCCAACTGCATCCGGGATTCGAGTAGGGATTGGGGCAACAGAAGGGTGACTTTCGAAAGCCCCGATTGATGGACCTCGAATTCCGTGGCCTCAAAGCTATTCCAGAAAACAAGCGAGCCAGGTCCAACCTCTGTTGTTTTAGATCCGATTTTGAATCGCTCGCGCCCCCTCACGACAATCTGGATGCCGACGTAGACATCTCCGTCTTTCCCGATGTGGCGCAAGCTCCGGCGACCGGAGCAGGGTCCGCATTCGCATTCGATGAGCTTGATGTCTCCAAACATCCGCTGGCGAATCTGCGCCCGAAAATTGCTTTCAAGAGGCTTTGTAAGTTCCCAGCTCAGATAGCAGCTGCATAGCGCGCGTTCCCAGGCTTGAGACTTGTTGTGGGGAACGGTATCCGTCGACCACCAGTCGGTGGTGATAGTGCTCCCTGGCATTGAATTTTCTCCCGGAGGTTTTTTGAGCTATTTCCAGAAGGGTACCATGGCGAGACAAAGTGACACAAGCGCATGAAATCCCCCGCCTCCGAGACGGCGGCAGGTTGAACGGTCAGCCGTCGCCGTGTTCACACGTGGTGCAGCGAGCCTGCCCTGCGGGCGGAAACCCCGTGTGCATTCGCAGACAGTCGGTTATGCGCTTTGAGATGCCCGATATCCGCCGGCACACGTTATTTTCAATGTAAAAAATGGTTCATGTGAAGCTTGCGATGCGGAGGCAAAGCGATGCCGATAAAGTTCGCTTGGGGAGCCCGCTTTGTTTGCATTGTCGGCGTCGGGTTTTTCGCCATGTTTTCGTCGACAACGTCTCCGGCGGGCGAGTTATTTGTTTCGAACGAGAAAGACAACACCGTCTCCGTTGT
>JBFXEP010000267.1:0-5062 GCA_050179995.1 Hyphomicrobium sp. | reverse complement strand
GTGCAGAACGGAGTCGGCTTGGCTGCCGAGCTCCATCGCCATCCGCAAGCAGGCAAATCTCTGCTCTTGGAGGTTCATAAGAACTCCATTTTTTAGGGTTTGCGATGTCAGTGGCGTTGCTTGGTGCGATGCAAACAACGCCCACATCATACTGCTTCGTTTATCTTGAGGCTACATCCGATAGACTACCTAACATCAATATTTCCAAGTAATTTCATTCGGATAACGCACGTCACAATTCGGATGCGCTCAATTCCACTTAGACCACTATGCTCATGCGATTTCGCAGCTTCGAACACCTTTTCGCCGCCTTTAGGCACGCCGCACATCGACGCTGCGTCGCGTCCCCGAACCGAGTCGTAACCGCTCCAATGGGTATCTCGCCTCGCGCGGCCGGCCCATGCTAGGGAAGCGCCTCGCCCCATCCGGCCGGCTCGCCCCGGCCACTGCAACGCCTCTCCCCGTGCCTCCGATGCCCCGTTCCGCCGCCACCGCCGAAGCCAGCCGCGCCCGTCCCGAATGGACGCGGGCGCGCCGCATCGTGGTCAAGATCGGGTCGGCGCTGCTCGCCGAGCGCGAGACCGGCGCCCTCAAGCGGGACTGGCTCGCCTCGCTGGTGGAGGACGTGGCCGAGCTCGTCCGCGGTGGCCGGGAGGTGGTGCTGGTGTCGTCGGGCTCGATCGCGCTCGGGCGGCACAAGCTCGGGCTGCCCAAGGGGCCGCTCGAGCTCGAGCAGTCGCAGGCCGCCGCGGCGGTCGGGCAGATCAGCCTGGCGCACGCCTACCAGGAGCTTGCCGCCCAGTCCGGGCTCACGGTGGCGCAGATCCTGCTGACGCTGGGTGATACCGAGCAGCGGCAGCGCTACCTCAACGCGCGCCACACCATCGAGACGCTGCTCGAGCTCAAGGCCATCCCGGTGGTCAACGAGAACGACACGGTGGCGACCGCGGAAATCAAGTACGGCGACAACGACCGGCTCTCGGCGCGCGTCGCGGGCATGGTGTCGGCCGACTGCCTGGTGCTGCTCTCGGATGTGGACGGGCTCTACACGGCGCCGCCCGCCGAGGACGCGAACGCGCGCCACATCCCGCTCGTGACCGAAATCACGGACGAGATCGAGGCCATGGCGGGGGATGCCGGCACCGAGCTTTCCAAGGGCGGCATGAAGACCAAGATCGAGGCGGGGCGCATCGCGACGGCTGCCGGCACGCACATGGTCATCACGACGGGCAAGGTGCTGCATCCGCTGCGCGCCATCTCGGAGGGATCGAAGGTCACCTGGTTCCTCGCCAAGCAGGACCCGGTGACGGCCAAGAAGCGCTGGATCTCGGGGCAGCTCGAGCCGCGCGGCACGGTCTACGTGGACGCCGGCGCGGATAAGGCGCTCGCCGCGGGGAAGAGCCTCCTGGTGGCGGGCGTGAAGCGCGTCGACGGCGCCTTCGAGCGCGGCGACGCGGTGGTCATCCGCACGCTCGAAGGGCGCGAGCTCGGGCGCGGGCTTTCTGAGTATGCACGGGCCGACGCGGAGCGCATCCTGGGGCGCAAATCCTCCGAGATCGCCGATATCCTGGGGTTCGAGGGCGGGCCGGAGCTGATCCACCGCAACGACATGGCGCTGACCCGCAAATAGCGGGCGGGGCTGCTCCAAAAGAGGTAAGTAGTCCAACCGTGAGGTTTCGGACGTATCGGCTCCGAAACGGATGAAAGCGATGCAGAAGGCGAGAGACAGCGGCGAGGGAACGGCGACCCTGATGCGCGGCATCGGGGTCGCGGCGCGGGAAGCCGCGCGCGTGCTTGCGCTGGCGCCGCGCGCCGCGAAGGACCGTGCGCTCACGGCCGCCGCGGTGGCTATCCGCCGCGACAGCGCGGCGATCCTCGCCGCCAATGAAAAAGATGTGGCGGCCACCCGCGCGGCCGGACGGCCGGAGTCCTTCGTCGACCGGCTGGTGCTCAACGAGAAGCGTGTCGGATCAATAGCGCAGGGGCTCGAGGACGTGGCGGCGCTCGCCGATCCGGTCGGCAGCGTGCTTGCCGACTGGACGCGGCCGAACGGCCTCAACATCCGGCGCGTGCGCGTGCCGATCGGTGTCATCGGCATCATCTACGAGAGCCGGCCGAACGTGACGGCGGATGCGGGGGCGCTGGCGCTCAAGTCCGGCAACGCGGCGATCCTGCGCGGCGGCTCGGACAGCCATCATTCGAGCCTCGCCATCCATGCCTGCCTCGTGGAGGGGCTCAAGGCGGCGGGGCTGCCGGCAGCGGCGATCCAATATGTCGAGACGACGGACCGTGATGCGGTCGGGCACATGCTGGCCGGCCTCGACGGCGCCATCGACGTCATCGTGCCGCGCGGCGGCAAGGGCCTCGTGCAGCGCGTGCAGGATGAAGCACGCGTGCCGGTGTTCGCGCACCTCGAGGGCATCTGCCACACGTACGTGGACGCCAAGGCCGATCTCGACATGGCCGTCAGCGTGGTCGTCAACGCCAAGATGCGGCGCACGGGCGTGTGCGGGGCGACGGAGTGCCTGCTCGTCGACAAGACTGCGCCGGCCGACGTCCTGCCGACACTCGTCAAGGCGCTGATGGAAGCCGGTGCGGAAGTACGCGGCGACGCGGCGGCCGTTGCGGCGGACGCGCGCGTGAAAGCCGCCTCGCCCGAGGATTACGGACACGAGTTCCTGGACGCGATCATCGCCGTCAAGACGGTGGACGGGGTGGGCGAGGCGATCGCCCACATCGCACGCTTCGGCTCGCAGCACACGGACGCGATCATAACCTCGGATGAAGCAGCGGCGCAGCGGTTCCTCAATGAAGTCGACAGCGCCATCGTGCTGTGGAACGCCTCGACGCAGTTCGCGGACGGCGGAGAATTCGGCTTCGGCGCGGAGATCGGCATCGCCACGGGCAAGCTGCACGCGCGCGGGCCGGTCGGCGTCGAGCAGCTGACGAGCTTCAAGTACGTGGTGCGCGGGAGCGGGCAGATCCGGCCGGTGTGAGGCCTCGACGCCGACTACCGGCTGCTTGACTATGTGCCCGCGCTCGTGGTGTTGGCGCGCTGCAACGGATATCTGCTGCTCGCGTAAAGATTTCTGATGGCCACGCCATCAAAGCGTTCTTCATCGACTTCCAAAATCGCGCCGGACAGCAGGACCGGGTCCAGATCCTCAATCGCGAACCGAATGGCGTCCGCCGCGGTGTCGAAGCGCTTGTAGCCCACGAATCCTCTGCCCATTCCCTTGCCTCTCGCGGGGAACAGCTCGGCAGGCACCGTGTAATCGAATGGGGTCATGGGCTCCTGCTACAAACGTGTCAGTTCGCTTTCCTTGGCGACGCGCTCGAAATTCTCCTCAGCCGCTTTGATGCGGTACTTCAGCTCCCCATCCTCGAGCGGCAGGAGCCGCACCACCTTGTATCGCGACAAGGCAACGGGCGTTCTCCGGGGCGGCTGGTAGATCACGTCCTGGCCCATCCTGTACCTGTGCGCAGCCATTCGCTTCTCCGGTTGTCGCGATTTCCTTGGGGGCCGCTGCATGCCGAGCTCATCGAGACGACGCATGCTTTCCTGCACCGACGCGCGAACTTCCGGGTCGGCGCCGCTGGCGGACGCACCGATCGCAACTTGCTTGAGCCACATGCGGGTCATCGCGACATCGAGCAGCCGCAGGGCCTGAGGGCTGAAACCAGCAGGTTTTCTAGGGAATGGCATGGCGTTGCTCCTCTCACTTGGCGGGAGCACACGCATCTCTCAGTCACCGCGGCCAAGTCGCGATCGGTGATGAAAGCAATATGGGGCGCGCAGGCAGAAATGTCCACCGCATTGGCTCCGCCGCCTCGCGCCCACCGGCGTCGAGCCACTCACGCCTTTGCGCGCGGGATCGAGATCAACCCGACGTTCATGCCATGCCACTATCAGTCGGCCGTGACGCACGCCGTGCGCAGGAATCTCGACGCCGCGCGGTCGTCGGCGGCGGCGATCGTAAAGGCTGATGGGCCGGGCATCCCGCTCGACTACTTTATCGATCCCCGGCTGCAGGACATCTGGATGCGCGGCAGAGAGGTTGCTGGGCTCGGCGACGGAGGCTGATCTATCCGGCGACGGGAAACAGGGCCCTCAGGCGGGAGTCGCGGAGCCACAACCCACCCCACATGAAGAGCCCCAGGTAGACGCTGAACAGGACGTGACTGAAAAGCGGGCTGCCGGCCCTGATCTGCGTGGCCATGGCGCCGCCGAGCAGGGCCATCATCAGCACGGCACCCAACACGCTGGTGCGGGGGATCAGGTAGAGAACCAGGCAGGTGAGCTCGATCAGGCCGATCATGAAGGCATACCCCGGCGGCCAGCCCAACGCGGCCAGCGTCTCCTCGGCTACGGCCATGTGGAGCAGCTTGGGTGTGATCGAGGCTCCCAGCATGAAGAGCGCGAAAAGGCCGGTCAGCGCGCGGCCGGTCCAAACACCTGCGGGCGTGCTCATTGGTTCTTCTCCCTGAACGAAGCTTGATCGCCTCTTTCCCTGGGACGAACCAGATCACGCCCAGCCGACATCCTTGGCTCCATGGATTTTGGGTCGATCCCCCTCTCGGCGCGCACGGCGAGGTGGACTTGCTACGCCACGGCGGGGACGACGAACGGAGCGTCCGCGGCCAGCACGCTGTCGAGCGTCTTCTCGAGCAGGTCGAGCTTGAAGGGCTTCACCAGATAGCCGGAGGCGCCCGCCGCGCGCGCGGCCAGGATGTTCTCGCGCTTGGCCTCGGCCGTGATCAGGACGAAGGGTGTGGCCAGCGTCTCCGGGCGGGCCCGCAGCGTCTTCAGGAGCTCGAAGCCGCTCATGCCGTCCATGTTCCAGTCGGACAGGATCAGGTCGTAGCGCTTGCCGGCGATCCGCTCGAGGGCCTCGAGGCCGTTGGCCGCCTCGTCGAGATGCGCGTAGCCGAGCTGAACCAAGAGCCGGCGCAGGATCTTCAGCATCACCTGCCGGTCCTCGACGATCAGCACCTCGAGATCTTTGCGCCTGTCCATACGCGTCCCCGCGCGGGGGCTCGCAACCCTCGCTTCGCATTTTTC